>JBARNL010000058.1:0-2445 GCA_049802955.1 Candidatus Angelobacter sp. | reverse complement strand
GGTACGGACAGGCGGACATGAACACCGGCAAACGCATTTCCACGCAATACGGCGCGCTGGATGCATTCTTTCCCGCTGTGCTGGCGCGTTCTGGCGATCTGGATCGCGCGCGCAAGTTGCAGGAATCGTCCTACAAGATGTGGACCACTTTTGGGATCGAGCCGGAAACGCTCGATTACACCACCATGCAAATCGTCGCTCCCGGATATCAACTTCGGCCGGAAATTATTGAGTCGGCATACTATCTGGCTTTTTATACCAAAGACCCGCGCTACCAGGAGATGGGATCAACTTTTCTGCTGAGCCTGGTCCGCTACTGCAAGACAGACGCCGGATTCGCCGCGTTGAGCAATGTGGAAACCAAGGCTAAGAAAGACAGCATGGAAAACTACTTTCTGGCGGAGACGCTCAAGTATCTTTATTTGCTGTTTGCACCGCGGGAAACTTTGGACCTGAACAAAGTGGTATTCAATACTGAGGCGCATCCGCTAAGGAAGACCTGGTCAAATCAGGATAAGGATTTTTAGGTTGTAAAAACTACAGGCGGCAGGCCCAGGTGATGGCTTTTGGAACCGGGCCGTAAAGGAATTCGGAAAAAAGAGATAAAAGGACATCCGGACGTAAGAAAAGGCTTGGAGGCACCTTCCCCGGAAAACGCCACAGCCGATGTCCTTTTATCTCACCCACCATACTTCTCCTCCGCAAAGCTCATTTGCTACCAGCGTCTGCGCTACTCTTCACCACCGACCCTATAAGTGCGCGTCGCTCTTAGTCAGCTACCGTCTGCCTATTCTTATTGCAAGACCACGGCCAAACCAGGGCTGGGCGTAAGCTGATGAAAATAAAGGGGTAGGTCTGGAGAAAGAAGGGCCCTGTGACAAGTTGGCACAGGTTGTTGCGACATGTGCCCACCAGTTTTGTCACAGGGGTGGGAGTCAGCGAGGTTATTCGGCCCGGATTCGTTTGCCAGTTAGCAGCACTTCAAGACGTTTAATCCCAGGCTTTGCTTCAGGACGGTCCCGAATGCCGGTTTGCTGGCGCGGATGAAGGCGCTCATAAACTTGCCTTCGACCAGCGGCGCGATTGCGTCCACATCCATGCCCTGCCCCGTCAGGAACGTTCGCGCGTCTTCAATCTGGTAAACACGCGTGGGCTCAATGCTGACGCACTCAAAGCCCGCGGCTTTCAATTTGGCAACGTAATCCTCATCGCGCAATGCTCCGGCGATGCAGCCGACCCACAGCTCCAAGCTCTTCTGTATCTCTTCCGGCACTTCGCCGCGCACCACAACATCGGAGACTGCCAGGCGACCACCCGGCTTGAGCACGCGGAATGCCTCGCTCAGCACCCGGTCTTTGTCGGCGGAAAGGTTGATGACGCAGTTGGAGATGATTACGTCCACCGAGTCAGCCGGCAGCGGAATATTTTCAATCTCGCCGCGCAGAAACTCAACGTTAGTAACGCTGGATTTCTTCTGGTTTTCTCGCGCCAGGGCGAGCATGTCATCGGTCATATCCAGGCCGTAGGCTTTCCCGGTAGGCCCCACGCGCCGCGCGGAGAGAAGAACATCAATCCCGCCGCCTGAGCCCAGATCCAGCACCGTCTCACCCGGTTTGAGTTCAGCCAGCGCCGTTGGATTGCCGCAACCCAGCGAAGCCTTTACTGCCTTTTCCGGCAAAATGCCGGTTTGCGAAGCGTCATAAAGATCGCGGGTGATTGGATCAATATCTGTGCCGCACTGGGCGGACGCGCCGCAGCAGGAACTTCCCTCGCCTGTGGTCACACGACGGGCCGCCGCGCCATACCGCTCTTTTACGACTTCTTTGATATCCTGTGCGCTCATTTTTGCTTCTCCTCAATCTATAAAGACCAAATTATTTACAGCACGTGATGCGCTGCGGCTCTACTGCCTTATTGCGCGTGCAGCACTCGGCATACAAAAAGCCCAAGAGTTCCGCCAGCGCTTTGGTGTTCGCCGAATAACGCAAGAAGGTCCCTTCGCGCCGGACTTCCACCAGATCTTCATTCTTAAGCTTATCCAGATGGTGGGAAAGAGTTGAGTTCGCGATTTCCAGTTCCTCGCCAATCTCATTCACCACCATCCCTCCGGGATGCGCTGCCAGAAGCAGCCGGAGAATCCGGAGGCGTGGCTCAGCGCCCATCGCGGAAAACATCTCTGCATAGCGCGATATCTTCTGTTCACTGCCCGGGCCAAGTTTAATTTCCATATTTCTATGATTATAGAAATATACTCTGCTGTCAACTGGCGTAGCTGCAATTCCAGCTCTCAGGATGTTCAGGTGGTAAAGGGGAATTCAGGCTGCGGGGTCGGCTGTTCCTGATGTTGCGGCGGTGAGTGCTGATTCAGATTTGCTATCGGCCAGTTGGCGCTGGAAGTAAGCTTCAATGGCAGCCGCGCTGTCGATTATTTCCAAGGGAAGGGTG
>JBARNL010000057.1:0-4299 GCA_049802955.1 Candidatus Angelobacter sp. | reverse complement strand
CCGTGCATCAGTTGATGAGCGCGGACAACGTTTCCGCCAAAAGCCGCTCCAATTGCCTGATGTCCCAGACACACGCCCAGCACAGGCCGTTTACCTGCAAAATGTTTGATCAACTCAATGCTGATGCCCGCTTTCTGCGGCGTGCATGGACCCGGCGAGACAAGAATGTGGTCGGGCTGCATGGCCTCGACATCAGCCGAAGTGACTTGGTCATTGCGGCGTACCTCTACCTGCTGGCCCAGTTCTCCCAGATACTGCACCAGGTTGTAGGTAAAGGAATCGTAGTTGTCGAGGACGAAGACCATGGGATTCGCTCTGAATAAGTTTAGCTGAGAAGATTGCCAAAATCGCCGGAATTGCCAAAAATTCCAGAAATTGAAAAAACAAAAGCTCACACTGATGAACACTGATACTGATGAACATTGACAACAACTAAAAAAATACAAACCCATCTCGGGTGCTGCGTTCCTCCGCTCCTCCGTGCTTCAAAGCTTTTGAGTTGAATTCGGCGATATTGGCATTTCCGGCATTTCTGTTAGCCTTTTTCTGATGTTGCACATAACCAATGGCGATTCGGTCACCGGCACCTTCCGGCAAGTCAGATTTCCGGGAACATATCTTGCATGGAAGGACAGCCTCCATGACGGCCCTGTGCCTCAGACCGGCAACCTGGACGAACTGTCTGCTATTCGCGCGCAGGCGCTTGCTGCTTTCGGTTGGGGCGACACTGAAAAACTTCGGGCTGACTTTGCCAACCGCGACCGTACGCTCCAGGATTTCCGCAAGCACCAGGACGTGGTGCTCTGGTTTGAGCATGACCTTTATGACCAGTTGCAGCTTGTTCAATTGCTGGATTGGTTTGAGCAGCAGGACCTTGAAGGCATCAATCTCGATCTCGTCCAAATCGATTCTTATCCTGGTGTGCGGCCATTTTACGGCTTGGGGCAGCTGAGCGGGCCGCAACTGGCGCGGCTGTTTCCCATGCGCAAACGAGTAACGCACTCCCAGCGGAGCATTGCCACGGAAACATGGCGCGCCTTTCGCGCTGACAATCCCACTGATCTGGCGGCAATCTCGCAGCAAAAGTTCGATGAGATGCCGTTCCTTGCCGCCGCGCTCACGCGCTTTCTTGAAGAATATCCCTGGACCAGCGATGGCCTTTCCCGCACCGAGCGCCAGCTCTTGCATGCCGTCGCTGCGGGTAAACGCAAGAAGACGGATATTTATATGGAATCGCGCAAGCAGGAGGATGTCCCCTGGGGCGATTCGTCAGTGTATTTGCGGGTGAACTGGCTCACTGCGGGTCCTAATCCCGCGCTCATTGAATCGCCCAAAAACGAATTCACGATTACCGAAGCAGGTCGCCAGTTATTGGAAGGCAAAGCTGATTGGACCAAGCTGCAAGGCGGCGTAGATCGTTGGCTGGGCGGCGTACACTTAACCGACGATCAGCCCAAGTGGCGCTGGGATAATGAGAAAAAGACGCTCATTGCAGGCGGCTAAGACAATCGGGTAATCGCACGTGATGCCCTGTTCAATCAAGACTCTAAGCCTTTCAAACAAGACCGAGGAAAAAGTGGGCGCCACCTCGCTTAGCTTAGTTTGGGGCTGAAATGGAAACTGGCGGAAGCGTGTCGGAGTCGAACCGACCAAAGCCGGGTTTACCAACTTTCACCGGTTTTGAAGACCGGAAGGGTCACCGGACCCCATGCGCTTCCGCGGTTGCTTCAGTGTACAGGAAAGATTTCAATCCACCACGAACACGGAGAAAAGCATCGGGTGATCGCGCGTGATCGGGCGATCTGGTGATCGGAAAAGCAAAATCTACCGCGCGACATTTTTAGCGATCTTCGCGCCCCTTGCGGTTCAGTTTCTTTGGCTGATGCTGACGGCTGACTGCTTAATGTTCTTACTCCGCGCGCAACGCCTCCGCTGGATCGACCCGGGCAGCCCGCGCAGCAGGCAGCGCAGACGCGACCACTGCCGCAGCCAGGATTACCGCAGCCGATGCAATCAAGGGCAGCGCCCCAGGCAGTTGCACCACTCCAATGTATTTGCCGATGGTACGCTCGAGCGCAAAGCCAACAACAAAGCCCGCGGCTACTCCGACGCCCGCGATCACCAGTCCCTCAGAAAGAACTTTGGCGAGAATGCTGCGTGGCTGAGCGCCCAGGGCCTGCCGGATTCCGAATTCGCGCGTGCGCCCGCTCACGGAAAACGCGAGAACGCCCGCTACTCCCACCACTGAAATCAACAGCGCCAGCGTGGCAAATCCACCGAATACGATTGCGTTGAGACGGTCAGGCGTCAGCACTTCCGCGCGAATATCTTCCAGCGAACTGGCTCGCTCCACGGGCTGGTCTGCCGCCATGTCATGGATTGTCCGGGTGATGATTGGAACCAGCGCATACGGATCATTTTGGGCGCGCACAAAAAGACGGCCGTTCCAGCCTTCCTGCGTTGACGGCTGATATACCGTCATGGCCGGTTGCGGAATGATGTTTTCATCGTCCACGTCTGGCACCACGCCGATGATCCGTCGCGGCTCAGTGCTGATGCCGATAAACTTCATCACACCGTCAGTCCATTGCAAATGGCGGTCCACCGCTTCGCGTCCGGGAAATAATTTCTGGGCGACGCTCCTGCTGATGATCACGACGCGCTCCTGGCCATCGCGATCAGTGTCCCGAAAATCGCGGCCTTCCACAATCGGCACTCCCAAGGTTTCAAAGAATCCGGGGGAGATCGACCGGAAGCGAGCGCGCAGGTCCTCGCTGTTTTCGCGCCGCGCGCCTTCCACGGAAAAGGTAAAGCTGATGCTCAGGGCCCGGCCATCGCGCCACGGCACGCCGAAACCTGAAGAAACATGTTGCACTCCAGGCAGCGCGCCCACTCGGCGTGAAACTTCACGATAAAAATCCTGTACCTGGCCCGGCGTTTTCCCTTCCGCCATCACGGGCAGATTCACCGCCAGAACATGAGCCGTCTCAAATGGCGGCTGCGTTTTCTCCAGCACCAGGAGCGTTTTCACCAGCGCACCCGCACCAGCCAACAAGAGAAACGATGCCGTAATCTGCGTTACGGCAAAAATACCAAGCCGCCGGCTGCTTCCTCCGCTCACGCGTACGCTGCTCGAGAGGCTGAATCCCGCGGATGTATCTGGTGAAGGCAGGCGAGGCACAAAGGCCAGGAAAACGGCGGCGAACATCGCGAGCGCGACTCCGATCCAAATCATGCTGAAGTCCAGCGTGAGATCAAGAGCCCGCACTGAAAACCTCGAGGCATATTTAGCCAGCACTGACACCATCGGCGCGGCAATGGCGATCCCAGCCAGTGCGCCGCTGCCGCACAGCACAATACCTTCCGCCAACAGGGAACGCCTGAACGCAGCGGTGGTTGCTCCCAGCGCGGCGCGAATCGCCATCTCCGGTTCCCGGCGCACCGCCCGCGCCAGAATCAGATTGGCGACATTGGAGCAGGCAATCACAAACAGCAGGCCGGACGCCGCGAACAGCACCCACAATATTGTCCGCGCCCGCGAATTGATTTGGTCATGCATGCGAGTCACTTCAATCTTGTAATGATCGCCAGGCTTGTAAACTTCAGGGTGCGCGGACACCATAGCCGCATGTACGGTGCGCAGCTCCGCTCGGGCGGCTTCAAGGTCTGCGCCGGGAGCAAGGCGCGCGAACACCTCGGTCATGCGATGCTCACGGCCAGTAACCATGGTTGCCGAAAGATGATGCGGGCTGGTGACGATGTTGGCAATCAGTTCGGTTTCCACCGGATAAGGCACTGATGGTTCCAAAACTCCAACGATCGTGGCGGAGCGGCTGCCTTCAAAGCCTCCAAGCCGGACCACTTTCCCGATCACGCCGCGGTCAGAATTGAGAGAGTTCACCCAGAATCTGTACGTCAGCACCACGGCGCCGGCGGCTTTTGGGCCATCGTCACTGGGATTGAGCAGACGGCCCAGCACCGGGCGCAGACCCATCACCTCAAAGTAATTGCCATCCACCACGCCAGCGCGGATCTCGCGTGGCTCGCCCAGCCCGACAATGGTGAAATCAACGGCGGAAAAAGTGCCGAGTTCCTTGATGCTCTTTAGGCCGCTGCCTATGTCATTGATTTCTGGGACTGAGAAAGTGGTATTGTCCGCACCGATTCCCGGAGCGCTCTGGCGCACGTACAGCAGGCGATCTTCGTCGCGGTTCGCCAGCGGCCGCAGCAGCACACCGCGAATCACGCTGAAAATGGCCGCATTCGCGCCGATACCAAGAGCCAGGGTGATGGCTACGG
>JBARNL010000056.1:0-1718 GCA_049802955.1 Candidatus Angelobacter sp. | reverse complement strand
GGGTGAATTCTGGCGCAACATGGGAATGGGATTTCTGTTTTCGGTGGCCAGCATGTGGGCTGGAATCTACTGGGGCAACTGGCTCAAAAAAGTAAGACGGTAGCTTTTCTGAAATCCCGAACCAGCGTTTCTTGGGTGAGGGGGCCCTATCATTACGCAAGCGGATGGGGGAGCAGTTTTGCATGTTGCGGTCTTGAAGGGAATAGGGATCCCTCACGAGCCAACCCGGCTCGTTCGGGATTGTAGAAAAAAGTCAAAATCATGAAGAAACTTTTTCCATCCATTTTGCTTTTGCTGTTGCCGCTGGCCGGAACGGCCCACGTTAACAGCCCGGACGTTTACTATGACGGCTACGCCGGCCCTTATCATCTGCTGGTAACGTTGCGTCCGCCTGCGGTGGTGCCGGGCGTGGCGCAGGTGCAAATTCGCAGCGTATCGAATGACGTAAGCGAGATTAAAATTCTGCCGCTGCGTATGATCGGCGTGGGTGCAAAGATGGCGCCGCTGCCTGATCCGGCCAAGCGCTTGGCGGACGATCCGCAACTCTTCACCGGCAGTCTGTGGATCATGGTGCGCGGTTCGTGGAAAGTGCAGATGGAAGTCACAGGACAAAAAGGCGTCGCACAGCTCGACGTGCCTCTACCTGCAGTCTCCACCAGCTCGCAGCCAATGCACGCCGGGCTGGGAATCCTGCTGGCATTTCTGGGACTGGCATTGGCGGCTGGCTTGATCGGCATCGTCTTTGCCGCCACACGTGACGCGGCGTTGAGCGCCAATGAGCGTCCCTCGCCCACGCAGGCCCGCCGTGGACGCGTCGGTTTGGCCATCGCCTCAGCAATCGTGCTTGCGGCATTCCTTTTTGGAAATAGATGGTGGGGAAGCGAAGCCAGAGCCAATGATCGGCTGAATTACCGCGTTCCCAACATGCAGCCTTCATTAACGGCGGGAAGCCTGCTGCGCCTGCATCTTGATAATCCTAATGAAGCCGAGCCAACGCGATTTCGCACGGAGCAGCCGGACCGCATCCGCCTGGATGATCTCATCCCAGATCACGGCCATCTCATGCATCTTTTTATTGTGCGCATGCCGGACATGAATGCCTTTTGGCATCTGCATCCGGACCAGACCCAGCCCGGCGATTTTGCCGTGAACCTGCCTATCATGCCGGAGGGCCAGTACAAACTTTATGCCGATATCGTTCACCACACCGGCTTTCCGGAGACGCAAGTTGCCACAGTGAATCTGCCGGCTGTCACGGGCGTGCCGCTCAGTGGCGACAATGCCGGTTCCTCTGATCTGGCTCCCACAGATAAAGTTGCGCAGCTTTCCGATGGCTATCGCATGGTGTGGCAGCATGATGGCCGTTCTTCCGGCGATCTTTCTTCTGGCGATCTTTCCTTCAAAGACCATCCTTTCAAATCTAATCAGCCTTATTGGTTCCGCTTTCGCGTGGAAGACAAAGACGGCAAACCTGCCGCCGATCTTGAGCCTTATATGGGCATGACCGCGCACGCGGTCTTTTTAAGTACCGACGGAAATGTTTTCGCGCATGTTCATCCCGCAGGATCGGTCTCCATGGCAGCCGTGAATCTTGCCGAGGGCCGCAACGCAAAAGCAGGCATGGAAAACATGGACCATGCCGAGCCTTCCGCAGAAGTTAGCTTCCCTTATGGCTTTCCCAAGCCGGGCGACTATCGCATCTTTGTACAGGTAAAAAG
>JBARNL010000055.1:0-2327 GCA_049802955.1 Candidatus Angelobacter sp. | reverse complement strand
CCAAACTTTCACAACCCGCAGCGCAGGAGATAATGGCCTTGACGCAACGGCTGGAAGGCATCCTGCGCGAGCTTTATCGCCCCGACGGCGTCAATCTGGGAATGAACATAGGCAAAGCCGCCGGAGCGGGCGTGGCTGATCACATCCATATGCATGTTCTTCCGCGTTGGCTCGGCGACGTGAACTTCATGACCTCTGTGGCCGAAACCCGGGTGTTGCCGGAAGATTTGCAGACGACGTATAAGAAATTACGTTCCAAGTTCTGATCACGCCTTGCTCCTAAATTCTTTGTTCTTTGCTGACGGTCCGAGCGAGCACACGCGAACGCAGTGAATTCCTGCCCAGCAGCTCCCGATTTTCAAGCCTCACTGGATTGTGCCTCCGCATCCTAATAAAAGACACATTCAACAAGGAGCGGCTATGCCTCATTACGGCGTTCTTCGCGATCACAAGATGGAAGATGTTGACGATCTGCGCGGAGCAGAAGTTTACGGCGTCAACGACGAGAAGCTGGGAACGATCGATGACGTGATTTTCGACCATTCCAGCGGAGACATTCGTTATATCGTGCTCAAGACCGGCGGCCTGTTTTCAAAGAAGAGGATAATGGTTCCCGGTAATCGAGTTGAGCCCTATGGCAACCATGAAGACAAGTTTTATGCGGAACTGGACAAAGAGCGTCTGGAGATGCTGCCGGAGTTTAACGACGAGACACTAAAGACAGAAGGCGATTGGGCCAAATTTGAGAAGGACTATGAGAAGCGCTGGAACGATGGCGCCGTTATGTACAACAAGAAGACTGGCCGGATCATTACAGCGCCTCATGAAGAGGAAGTCGGCCCCGCGATCGGCAGCCGGAGCGCGCCTGCTTCCGGCAGTAGTCTGGATCTGAAACCGGAAAAGCTGGGCAAGGAAGATGACCTGCTGGGCGTGGCGTCCGGCACGGGCAAGACCACGCTGCGGCCCAAGAAGCCATCCATCGCCGGTAAAGAAGACGTTGAGTTGATGCAACGTGAGCGCGAGGCGCATGAGGGGATAAATTCTGTTAGTAAAGAGCAGGAATTTCAACGGCAAGAGCCTGGCATCCGCTCAGAAACCATTGGCGAGCCCGGCGTTTATAAAGTGGATCCCATCGTGGAAACCGAGCAGGGCGCCGGCCCAACGGAACGGCAGGATATCGACCGGGGACGACGCTGGAATGATTTCCAGCAGAACCTTCGCTCCCGCCGTAGCAAGATCGTGGTGGACTGCCCGACCTGTGCGTCACAGGATAAAGCAGCATAGGATTAAAAAACCACGTCGAATTGGGCTGCTCTTTGAGTGGCCCCTTTTCATTACATGGAGCAGTTAGGGATCCTTCAAATGATTGGGAACAAGATCGGAAGTACATATTCGCGCAAACGCGCTAGCTCAGCGGCATTGTGCTCCAGGAGTGCGTCCCCCCAAGTCTCATTAGTGTTTTCGCGGCAGTCCCTAGCGAGCTTTTCACCAATTTCCTCATAAGAACCTAGACGAGCCCGCAACGCTTCCGGTTCAGTCAAGGCCCCGAGAACAAAAACTCTTTCAGCCAAGCTCCCAGGAATTTTTTCTTTGATATGCCGAAGTCTCTCCTCCTCGCCATCGCAATCAATTAGTAAAACCATCAATCGGGCGGGATAACGGTCCATTAGAGCGATATGAACTGCAAGGAAATCATCCACGACATGGGTCCAACCGCGGGCCTCTGGAAGCACTTGCATTTGTCGGTATCGATTCCAATCAACTTGTTTATGAAAGCCGTTGGCTAACTGACGGTTGGCATCATCTTCTGGTAACACAATGACATGTGGAAGCTGCTTGTTGACGCTCATGGTTCGACGTCGCCGCGAATCAACGCGCCAACTAGGTCTCCAGGAACTTTCAATTGCTCAACTCCACGCACCAAGGTGGGCTCAAGATGACTTCTTCTGAAAAGAATTAGAGTGTTCTCCTCGGCGAAACGCCGAATGGCTTCCGGATTGTGTGACGTCGCAATGAACTGCCCGCTTGATTGGAAGGTCTTTCGAAGAGCTAACACAAAATGACCAACTTCATCGAGTGCAAGATAATTGTCTGGTTCATCCCAGAAACAAAATAATTGCTCGTTGGTATCTTTAGCGGCAAGCACCATTGCACATATCATGAAGCACTTTTCACCGTCGGAAAGGTCCTCGAAAGGAAGGGTTACGCTTATTCCTAAATCGCTAGAGAATTGAATTTCGAGGCTCCTAAAGTCTTTTCCAATAGCCGGGTTTTTGATGTCCTTCAGATCAGGCATTACCAGCTTCAAATACTCACTGATCCTGGTG
>JBARNL010000054.1:0-4007 GCA_049802955.1 Candidatus Angelobacter sp. | reverse complement strand
GCCTCGATCTCCGCCTGCCTGGTTATTTGCGCCGCGATCGGCAAAACGGTCACGTCCACCTCTTCCGCGACGGCGGCGTCCGCGCCACTTGCGCGCGCCTTCGCGCTCCTGCTCTTGCGGAGCGTCTTTTTCACCCGACGCACTCTCGGTGGATTCTTGCTCCGCGCCTTCATCTTCTTCATCGCCGACCGTGATCGGCGGCATGATCTCCTGCGCCTCAATCGGTCCATCCTGTCCCTGATGGCTGCGCACCTCAATGATCGGTGAGTTGCGGGAACTGGCGACGGCCTCGCTAATAGCGTCGCTGTCTTCGTCCTCTTCCATCAGGAAGTCAGAAACGTAGAGGAATGCGTCGCGCTCAAGGCCAATGTTTACAAAAGCGGATTGCATGCCCGGCAAAACGCGCGTGACGCGCCCTTTGTAGATGGAGCCGGCCAGTGTGTATTCGTTTTCTCGTTCGAAATATATTTCTGAAAGTTGGTCTTCTTCAACCACCGCTACCTTGGTTTCATGCGGTGTGGAAGAGACATAGAGTTCTTTCGCCATGGAGCTTCTCCGGTGTAATACCGGCGGGAAAGAGCTTGCTGGAGGTCCAGAAAAAAGGTCAGGAGACCGGCGCATTAAGCGCGGGTCGGCTGGCTTTGCGTGCCCGGAAATTCAATCTGATCTTATGCAGGAAATACAATTCGGCTGCGGCGAGTAGATCTCGCCGGCCAACATCTGCACTCTGCCTATGACTTGTTTGAAAAATCTGTGCACCTTTGCACTCCGGGTTTGTGGCCACACTGCGGTGCCCGAACAAGCGCCATGATTTGCGCCTGTCTGGGTACTTTCCGCGGGGCCGTTCCCTGCCCGGCAATGCTTTCTGATACTCTCCGGCTTCCCTCAATCGGCCGGCGCCCTTTCTTTTTTACGTCAGGGCGTAACGTTCAAATCTTGAAAAAATCCTTTTTACTGATCGCGCCTCTTGGCGCGGTTTCCAAATTCCTTTGCTTAGTTCACAAAACGGCGCATCCGAATATTCATCACAATCCCCAGCGCCAGAAACATGAACAACACTGACGAACCGCCATAGCTCATCAGCGGTAAAGGAATACCGGTGACGGGCATAAACCCAACCACCATTCCCGCGTTTACCAGGATGTGGAACAACAAAACCGCCACCACACCCATCACCACAAAGCCGCCCGCGCTATCTGGCGCGGTCTGAGCGTTATGGATCAAACGCATTAATACCATGAAGTATAGCAGCAGTAGGGCCACTGCGCCCACAAAGCCGTGCTCTTCTGACCAGGCGGCAAAAATAAAGTCCGTATGCGGCTCAGGAAGGAACGACCCCTGTGTTTGCGAGCCTTTCCGCACTCCTTTGCCCCAAATCCCGCCCGAGCCGACGGCAATCTTGGATTGCTCAATTTGATACCCCGTCTTCTGTGAATCGGCTTCAGGATGCAGGAAACTGGTCAAACGGTCTTTCTGGTACTGCTTGATCAGGTGCATGCGCGGCCCGTAAATCCACAAAGTAGGCATAAGCACGCCGGCAATCAGGAGAATCGCAGCCGCGTGGCGGAACTGGATTCCGCCAAGAAACAGTCCCATCAGCGCTACAGGAACATACGTTAAAGCGGTACCAAGATCGGGCTGTTTCAATACCAGCAGCATCGGAACGCCGGCGATCAAACCAGCTTTCACAATTTCAGACAGTGAAGCGTCCTCGCGCTCGCCTTGCCCACCTTGACCGCTGAAGTGTTTGGCCAGCATCAGGATCAACACCAGCTTTACCCATTCTGACGGTTGAAAATGCTGTCCACCGGGTAGCTGTATCCAGCGGCGCGCTCCCAGGTACTTCTTGCCAAACAGGGTCACCGCCAGCAGCGAGACCACTGATGCTATGTAAAACCAGTTCGCGTTTTCCAGAAGGACTTGATAGTTGATGAGGCTCACTGCCAGCATCACCGCCAGGCCAGCCATGATCCAATAGATCTGGCGGATGTGCGCGCCGGCGAACTTTGTTCCGTAGGTGGTGCTGTAAATTTCCAGCACGCCAAGCGAGCAGATGATCAGGATAAACGTGAGCAGCAGCCAATCGAAATCGCGAAACGAGATCAGTCGCCGCATTAGTCCGACCCCGCTGTTCCAATCGACACAGGCTGTAACGCCTTCCGCAGCCTGGCTTTTTCAGAATGCGTCTTTGCTACCTTCAGTAGAACCGTGCCGCCATGGATCCCGTTTTCATCTGCTGCATCTTGGGCCGCATCGGCGTCCTCATCTCCATCGTGAGCTTTGTGACGGCCAATTGAATCTGGCTGGTTCCACACGCCCGCGATCGGCACTGAGCCAGGATCGGCTTTGTCACTGAACAGCATGGGATCATTCCGGAGCCGCCGCTGCTTTTCCACATATGCCCTTACGATTTGTGCCGTCAATCTTGCAGCCAGCTTGCCGTGCTCGCCGCCTTCAAACAGCACTGCTACAACAATTTCAGGATTTCTGCGCGGTGTGACGCCCACAAACCAGCTGTTGTCATTGAATTGCCTGCCTGATCCGCCTTTGCTCTTGCGGAACGCATTGCTTACGACCTGGGCGCTGCCGGTTTTGCCGGCAAAGTCCACCCCCTGGATATGCGCGCTGGGGGCCGTTCCTCCGTCGGGTAAGCTCGCTGAAGGGGGATTTACCACACCGGCCATGGCATTGGTGATGGTGATCCAGTTCTGCGGATCAATGGGAACGTGCACCACGTCCGGCATGGTCTGCGTGGTCGTGTTCTTAAATTGCTCCGGCAATTGATCCGGATCGACGACGTGCGGACGATAAAACGTTCCGCCCATGGTGATTCCGCCGATCGTGCGCGCCAACTGGATCGGACTCACCGCAACCGCGCCCTGTCCAATGCCCACGGAAATGACTTCACCCGCGTACCATTTCTGGCGGAACGTCTTCATCTTCCATTCTTCTGACGGCATGATCCCGCTTACTTCATTCGGCAGGTCGATGCCTGTTTTCTTGCCCAGTCCCATCGCCGTGGCCCATTTGGCAATCTTCTCAATGCCCAGCCGCTCCGCCAGCGTATAAAAGAAAACGTCGCAGGATTGGTAAATGCCTTTTGTGATGTCCGTCGATCCATGAACGCGATGCTCGGCCTTTACCCAGCAGTTGAAATATCGTCCAAAGAAGACTCCGCCACCCGCGCAGTTCACGCGCATGTTTTGCGCGATGCCTTCCTGCAAGCCGGCCACTGACATGATGATCTTGAAAACCGATCCCGGCGCCAGCTGTGCCTGAATCGCCTTGTTGAACAGTGGATGATTGGGGTCCTCTACCAGGCGGAGCCATTCTTCGCGCGAGATGCGCACGGCAAAATCATTGGGGTCAAATGCCGGACGGCTCACCATGGCCAGAATCTCGCCATTGCGCGGGTCCATGGCAACCACCGCGCCGTTCTTACCTTCCATTGCTTGCTCGGCTGCTTTTTGAATATCAATATCTATGGTCAGCTTTAACTTTTGCCCATTGACTGCGGGAATATTCGCATTCGGCGGCCGGCCGACTTCTTTGCCTTTGCTATTGACCAGCACGCGGCGGGAGCCATCCTTGCCCATCAGAAGATCGTTGTATTGCAGCTCCACGCCGGACTGGCCCACAATATCGCCACGCTCATAAAGCTCAAACTTGGGCGAGTTGAGCATGTCTTCGCTTACTTCGCCCACGTAGCCAATCAAGTGCGCCATGAATCCATCTTTGGGATACAGGCGGCGATGGATCATCAGTGTTTCCAACTCGGGAAATTCGTCGCGGTGCGATTCAATGAACGCGCGCTCGTCCGGAGTAATGTCGTCCTTGATGATGATCGGCTCAAACGTAGGCTTGCGCGCGAGCTGATAGCGGTGAATTTTGTCGAGAACATCCTGCACCGGAAGGTGAAGACCATCGGCGATCTTCTGGGCGTCGACATTGAGATCGCGCATCTGGTCGCGCAGAAGCAACGCAGAGAACGATGGATAGTTGTCGAC
>JBARNL010000053.1:0-4915 GCA_049802955.1 Candidatus Angelobacter sp. | reverse complement strand
CCTCAATTTAGCGTAGGCTTATCTGTTGGAGGTTGCTTAAGAGAATGGCTCTTCCCGTAACCTTGCCCGAAGTTGCCGGCCAGACTAAAGATATAAAAAACGCAGACAATATTGATCAGCTCTGCATTAACACTATTCGCACACTCGCCATGGACGCGGTGCAGCAGGCCAATTCCGGGCATCCTGGGACGCCCATGGCCCTTGCGCCTGTGGCTTACCTCCTTTGGCAGCGCTTTCTCCGCTACGATCCTGAATATCCCATCTGGCCCAACCGCGACCGCTTTGTCCTTTCCAACGGACATGCTTCCATGCTGCTATATGGGCTGTTGCACCTTACCGGCGTAAAGGCCGTAAATCCCAAATATGAGACGCTGGGCGAACTTGCCGTTTCCATGGACGACATCAAGCATTTCCGCCAGCTCGATAGCAAATGCCCCGGACATCCCGAATATCGGCTAGTCTCTGGCGTTGAGACCACCACCGGCCCGCTGGGTCAGGGCGTGGCCAACAGCGTAGGTATGGCAATCGCTGCCAAATGGCAGGCGGCGCATTTCAACCAGCCGGACGTTGAGCTATTTAATTACAACGTCTACGCCATCTGCGGCGATGGGGACATGATGGAAGGCGTTTCCAGTGAGGCGGCTTCGCTGGCCGGCCATCTCAAGCTCGGCAATCTCTGCTGGATCTACGACAACAACAAGATAACGATTGAAGGCAAGACCAAACTCGCGTTCAGTGAAGACATTGCCTCGCGATTTATGGGTTATGGCTGGAATGTCACCCGTGTGGGCGACGCCAATGACCTTGAGTTGCTGACCCGCGCACTTAACGTCTTTCACCAAACCCAAGACCGTCCAACCTTTATTATTGTTGACAGCCACATTGCATTCGGCGCTCCCAAAAAGCAGGACACCAAAGAAGCCCACGGTGAGCCTCTGGGCGAAGAGGAAATTCGTGGGGCTAAGCGCGTTTATGGCTGGCCAGAAGATGCAAAATTTCTTGTTCCTGACGGCGTCCGTGAACACTTTGCTTCCGTCATGGGCAAGCGCGGACACGATCTCCGCAGCGCGTGGGAAGCTACGTTCGCACAATACGAGAAGACGTCACCCGCGCTGGCTGATCAGGTTACGCGCATGCAGCATCGTCAGCTGCCCAATGGCTGGGACAAAAACCTGCCCGTCTTCCCCGCTGATCCCAAGGGTCTGGCCAGCCGCGACTCGTCGGCCAAAGTCCTGAACGTTCTCGCGCAGAACGTGCCCTGGCTGATTGGTGGTGCTGCCGACCTTGCGCCCTCAACCAAGACGCGGCTCACCTTTGAGAGCGCCGGCGACTTTGAAGCCGACAATTATGCCGGCCGCAACCTCCATATTGGGATCCGCGAGCATGCCATGTGCTCCATCCTGAACGGTCTTTCGCTCAGCAAGATCCGCGCTTACGGCTCCGGGTTCCTGATCTTTAGCGATTATTCGCGCCCGCCCATGCGGCTTGCGGCAATCATGGAGATTCCCGTTATTTATGTCTTCACGCATGACTCTATTGGCGTGGGTGAAGATGGTCCTACACATCAGCCGATCGAGCAACTCGCCTCTCTGCGAGCGCTGCCAGGATTTATTACGCTTCGCCCGGCTGACGCCAATGAAGTCACGGAAGCATGGCGCGTGATCATGCAGTTGCGGCACGAACCAGCGGCGCTTGTTCTTTCACGGCAAGCATTGCCAACCATCGACCGCGGTAAATACGCTTCCGCAGCGGGTGTGGCAAAAGGGGCTTATGTGCTTGCCGATGCGCCAGAGGGAAAACCCGAGTTGATCCTGATGGCCACAGGGAGTGAAGTTTCTCTCTGCATCTCAGCTTATGAGACCCTGAGCGCGGAAGGCCGCAAGGTGCGTGTGGTCAGCATGCCTTCATGGGAAATTTTCGAAAACCAATCTCACGAATATCGTGAGAGCGTGTTGCCGCAAGGCGTCACGGCACGCATTTCGGTCGAGCAGGCGGCGACCTTCGGCTGGTCGCAATATGTCGGCCATGCCGGAAAAAGTCTCGGCATGAAAACATTTGGTGCTTCCGCTCCGCTTAAGGAATTGCAGAAGCGATTCGGGTTCACTCCGGACGCCGTAGTGGCAGCTGCCCGCGAATTGTTGGGGAAAACCAGCTCTTAGCTCTTGGCCTTTAGCCTTTTCGTGTCGGTTCTCCTGTTTTGGCTAAAGGCTAAAGGCTAAGGGCTAATGGCTAAGAGCTAATCATGAAGATCACCATCGGTTCTGACCATGCCGGCTTTGCACTGAAAAAGGTGCTGATGGAGCATCTTCAAAAATGCGGCCATCAGTTGACGGACGTGGGCACTAACAGCACCGCGCCGGTGGACTATCCTGATTATGCTGAAGCTGTTGCTCGGGGAGTGCTGCACGGCGGTACGGAACGCGGCATTCTCATCTGCGGCAGTGGTGTAGGCGCATCCGTGGCAGCAAACAAAATTCCCGGTATACGCGCCGGCCTTTGCCATGACTCATATTCCGCGCATCAAGGTGTAGAGCACGATAATCTAAATGTACTGGTGCTGGGCGCGCGTGTTGTGGCCGACGAGCTGGCAAAAGATTTGTGTACGATTTTTTTGAACGCCCGGTTTACCGGTGAAGACCGGCACATGCGTCGTCTGGCAAAGATCCAGGCAATTGAGCAACGGTATTCGAATGACTCGACTACTGTTCAGTCAGCTATCAAGGAGAAGATTTCATGAACCCCGTTACTACCCCCGAGAAAACCCAGACTAGCGGCACTCAAAACGCGCTGCTCGGCCTGCAAAAATACGGTCAATCTGTCTGGCTGGATTACATCCGCCGCAACATTATTCTCAATGGCGAGTTGCAGAAGCTGATCGATCAGGACGGCCTGCGCGGCATTACCTCGAATCCTTCGATCTTTGAAAAAGCCATCGCTGGCAGCAACGACTACACTGATCTTCTTACAGAGCTTGGCAAACAGGGCTTGCCTACGGGACAGATTTACGAACGCATCGTTGTGCGTGACATTCAAGACTCCGCCGACAAGCTTCTGCCTGTTTACAAATCCACGAACCGTCGTGATGGCTATGTGAGCCTTGAGGTCTCGCCCACGCTGGCGCGTGACACGCAGGGCACCATTGAAGAGGCGCGCCGCCTGTGGAAGGCCGTTGATCGCCCCAACATCATGATTAAGGTCCCCGGCACGCCTGAGGGCGTGGAGCCGGTACGCCAGCTTACCGGTGAAGGCCTGAATATCAACATCACTCTGCTCTTCGCCCAGGAAGCTTACATTGCGGTCGCTGAAGCCTACCTCGATGGACTGGAAGCAGCGCTGAAAGCGGGCAAGAACATCAGCGGAATCGCCAGCGTAGCCAGCTTCTTTGTCAGCCGCATTGATACTTTGGTGGATTCTATTATCGAAGAGCATCTCAAAACCGCCAAGGGAGCCGGCGCACAGCTCCTCGAGTCGTTGCGCGGCAAAGTTGCCATCGCCAACGCCAAGCAGGCCTATCGTTATTACCAGAAGATGATTGAAGCCCCGCGCTGGAAAGCTCTGGCTGCGCGTGGCGCGCAAACTCAGCGGCTGCTCTGGGCCAGCACCAGCACCAAAAATCCCAAATATCGTGACGTGCTGTATATAGAAGAGCTGATCGGTCCGGACACGGTGAACACCATTCCGCCGGCCACCATGGACGCCTTCCGCGATCACGGCGTTTTACGCCGCACGCTGGATAGCGACCTCGCCGCTGCCGACAAAACCATGTCAGACCTGGAAAACGCAGGGATCTCCATGAAGCAAGTCACGGGCAAGCTTCTTGATGATGCAATCAAGCTCTTTGATGATGCTTTTACTCAGCTCCATCAAGTTGTGGAACAAAAGAGAGCCCAGCCGTGAGCACCAAAACGAGCATTCAGTTGCCCCGCTGGGAGTTCTCTGCCCCGCTGACACAAGCGGTGCAAACAACCCTCAAGGATTGGCAGGCCGGCAACAAAATGGCCCGGCTGTGGCGCGGTGATCCCTCGCTTTGGACGGGTGACGATGAAGATAAATGGATCGGTTGGCTTTCTATCGTTGAAGACCGACTGGCACACCTGAAGGAGCTGAATGACGCAAGCGCCGATGCGGCAAAGGCTGGTTTCACGCATGCGCTTTTGCTCGGAATGGGCGGCTCAAGTTTGTGTCCTGAGGTCCTGAAGATCACTTATGGCCAGCAGCCGGGACATCCAGAGATGCATGTTCTGGATTCAACCGATCCGGCGCAGATCAAGTCCGTTGAAAACCAGGTTGATCTGGCAAAAACGTTATGCATTGTGGCCAGCAAATCTGGCAGCACGCTGGAACCGAATATCTTCAAACAATATTTTTTCGCTCGCATGGAGCAAACTGTCGGTAAAGATAAAGCCGGGGAGCACTTCATCGCCATTACCGATCCCGGTTCCAAGATGCAGCAGGTGGCGGAGCGTGATCATTTCCGCAAGATATTCTTCGGTCTCCCAAGCATCGGCGGACGCTACTCTGCACTCTCCAACTTTGGTGTGGCTCCGGCCGCCATCATGGGACTCGATGTTGGCAAATTTCTTCAGCGTGCCAATGAAATGGTACAGGCCTGCGAGCCGGAAGTTCCGGCAGACCAAAATCCCGCAGCGATCCTTGGCACTATTATGGGAACTTTGGGGTCCCTTGGCCGGAACAAAGTTACCCTCATTACCTCGCCGGGAATTCATGATCTGGGCGCATGGCTGGAACAACTCATCGCTGAAAGCACCGGCAAAATCGGCAAGGGATTAATTCCCGTAGACCGTGAGGTGCTAGGACCGCCAGAGGTTTACGGCGATGATCGCGTGTTCATTCATCTGCGGCTTGCCGACGAGACAGACACGGCTCAAAAGAAAAATCTTGAACTTCTAAAAAG
>JBARNL010000052.1:0-1657 GCA_049802955.1 Candidatus Angelobacter sp. | reverse complement strand
TCTTTTCACTCAGCATCACACTTACGCTGGCAGGGGTGAAAATTACCGACGTGAAAAATATGGTCGAGAACCCGAGTATGCTGCGCAAAAATGTAGTGCTGGGATATACCCACGTCGAAGCGAAAGTGACCAGCTATTACGAGAATCTGCGGCTGGTTTATCAGGTGCAAGCGAAAGTCCGGGAGCTGAAAAAGAATACCGCGCCGGTGGCGGAGCCAGGGGAAAATCGGCAACAGAATAGGAAGTCCGCGCCTGGGCGCGACAAACTGAACGAAGATTACAGCATGGAGCGCGATGATAGCTTGATCGCCCAAACTTTTACTTGGCATGAAGGAGCCCGGATATGAACTGCGCCGTACATGATCAGAGTCAGGCAGTAGCGTACTGCCGTACGTGCGGCAAAGCGCTTTGCGAAGAATGCAAACGCGACGTGATGGGCGCCATCTATTGCGAACCGTGCATCGCCGCCAGATTGCAAGGCGCAGCGCCCGGAACCGCTGCGCCCGGCGCCATGCCGCCACCGCCGCCAGTTGGCGTTCCCGGCGCGCCCAACCCGGTTGTTGCCGGCATTCTCGGATTTATTCCCGGAGTCGGGGCCATGTACAACGGGCAGTTTGTAAAGGCCTTTGCTCACGTGGTGATTTTTGTCATGTTGATCATTGCAGCCAATAACATCCATTGGGCGTTTGGATGGATGATCGCCTTCTTCATCGTCTACATGGCTTTTGAAGCCTACAAAACTGCCGAAGCAAAGCGTCATGGCCTGCCCGCGCCTGATCCTCTGGGTCTCGACAAAATGTTCGGCCTGCAGGAATCTCATCTCCACTCCGCTGGTGTTCCGCCCATCGTCAACGCGAGTGCGGCATATCCGCCACAATCGCCACAGCCGTCCCTTCAGGTTGAGCCGCCTCCGCCGCCACAGGACAACGCTCCTATCGGCGCCATTGTCCTCATTGCTCTGGGAGTGATTTTCCTGCTCGACAATCTGGGCGTTCTTCGTATGCACCACTTGTGGCCTCTGTTCCTCATCGGGATCGGCCTCTGGATCGCATATAAACGCACTGCGCATCCCAGTATCGGAGGCTCGCAATGACGCCTTACATCCGAAACAGAAATTGCCAGTGTACGCGCTGCCGCGCTCACGGACTGATGGGCGCCGCGGTCCTTATCACTCTCGGTGTGCTTTTCCTTCTTGAAAGTTACTACATCATCTCGTTCGACCGCAGCTTTCCGGTGCTGCTGCTGGTAATCGGCTGCGTGCTTTTAGTTGCTCGTACCGGCTCCACTGAAGGGCACATTCAACCCGGCTGGACACAGGGTCCTATCTCTCAACCGCCAACTCAGACGTGGACCCCAACCACCACTGCTCCTCCGCCTCCGCCGTCCCAGCAATGGACTTCGGGTGCGGACAATCCGCCATCCTCATCCGGCCAGAACGATTCGCAGGTGAAACCATGAGTGCGCCGCCACAAGTTCCTTATTATCGGCCGCGACCGCGTTCCATCGTCGGTCCGCTCGTCCTTATCACCATCGGGGTACTCTTCCTGCTGCGCACCACCGGCGTCATTTCCTTCCAGTCATTTCGCGGCTGGATGGTGCATTACTGGCCACTGCTGCTGATTTTCTGGGGAGTCGCCAAACTTTTGGAATACGTGTG
>JBARNL010000051.1:0-7034 GCA_049802955.1 Candidatus Angelobacter sp. | reverse complement strand
CGCGCCAGTTTTGTCCGCCAGATCTCTCTTTTTCCTATATCAGGGCTGAAATCGCTCCCTTGTTTGAAACTTTGGAGATCGCTGCGGGAGCCATGTTCCTGGCGCTCATTATCGGCTTGCTGCTTTCGCTGATAATCGGCGCGCGATTGCCTGGCTCACGGGCGCTCTATGCCCTGCTTACCTCATTTCGCTCCATCCCAGATCTCACCCTGGCTATCTTGTGTGTGGTGCTGGTAGGCCTGGGACCGGCGGCCGGCACCCTGGCACTGGCGCTCTTTTATTCTGCTGCAATGGGTAAGATATTCGCAGACCTTTTTTCTTCCGCCGATCCAGACGCTATTGAAGCGCTGCACGCAACCGGCGCCACGCGCAGCATGGTCGCATTCTACGGGCTCTTGCCTTTGCGTTTGAAGGACCTGCTCACATATGGCGGCTACGAGTTTGAAAGCGCTATTCGCGCTTCCGTCATTGTCGGCGCAGTGGGGGCTGGAGGTATTGGAACGGAGCTCGTCGGGTCTCTTAATATGACCGACTATCATCGTGCCACCACCCTGATCATCATGCTGGTGGCGTTGATTGCCTCCGTTGACGTGCTTGGCTTATACGTGCGCAGACAGCCAAGGCTCCTGTTGGTGCTGGCCGCGTTTGGCGCCGCTGCCGCCTGGCACCATTGGCCACACCTGATGGTAGTAGCGCGTGCATTGAAGACCTTCAGGACCATGGTACCTCCGCAGCTCCCGGCCGAAGCTCTGCGGCAGCTTCCTACTCTGATTGGCCAAACCCTGTTGATTGCACTTGGCGGGACCCTTATGGCAGTAATCTGCGCCCTGCCGCTGGGAGTAGCTGCTGCCAGAAATATTTCGCCGCTATTCATCTCATTTCCTGTTCGCCGCCTGCTTGAAGGCCTCCGCGCGGTGCCTGAAATAGTTTGGGGCCTGATTCTGATTGGAATTGCAGGGCTGGGGCCGCGGGTAGGCATTCTGGCGCTTGGTCTTCACAGTGCCGGCTCTTTGGGAAAGCTCTACTCCGAGTCGCTCGAGAATGTGGCTGCTGAGCCAGTGATCGCCATGGCTTCCACGGGTGGCTCGGCTCTGTCAATCGCCGGCTTCGCGGTGCTGCCGCTCGCGTTTGCGCCGATGACAGTCCATACTCTTTTCCGTGTCGAATGGAACATGCGCGCGGCCACGGTTGTGGGTATGATCGGCGCGGGCGCCATTGGCGGCGCTCTCTTTAATGCGCAACAACTCTTTTTCTATCGCCAGATGATGGCTTATGTCCTGATCACATGGGCCATGATCATGATTACTGACGCGGCAAATGTTCGCCTTCGCAAATATTTGCGAGTTTCTGAGGAACTGTGATTGTGACGGGACAATGACTACATGACTGCGCACGCTTCCCCTTCTAAGACAGTTGTTTCTAGAACAATCGTGGTCAGCCATCGCGTTTTTCCAGAGACCTTAGCCGCGCTGGCGGAAATAGGGAACGTGCACGCGCCCAATCCCCGGCAACATTTTGCGCAGCCCAAGCTTTCCAAGCTGGCAAAGGACGCCGACGCTTTTCTTGCTTTCATGCCCGATGTGATCGATGACGGCTGGTTATTGAGGGCCCCCAAATTGCGCGTGATCGCCGCCGCACTGAAAGGCTACGACAACTTCGACCTTGCGGCCTGCACACATCGCGGCATATGGGTATCAAATGTCCCCGATCTGCTGACCGCCCCGACCAGTGAACTCACCATTGGGCTGACGATCAGCCTGGCGCGCAAGATTCTGGACGGAGACAGCCGCATTCGAAAGAGCAGACATTCGAAGTGGCAACCCGATCTGTATGGGAGAGGAATTTTCGGGAGCACGGTGGGTCTTATCGGAATGGGCATGATCGGCACTGCAATCGCCGAGCGACTGCAAGGCTTTGGGGCCACACTGCTCTACTTCGAAAAGAACCTGCTCCAGAAAGATTTGGAGACGCGACTTAAGCTCACTCGCTGCGCTCTGCCGGAATTGCTTGCCAGATGCGATTTTCTGATCGTAACCGTACCCTTGACCGCGAGTACGTATCACCTACTGAATAATGATGCGCTAGCGGGGTGCAAGCCGGGCGCCCTGCTTATTAATCCTGCGCGCGGCTCAGTTGTGGATGAAGCCGCTGTAATCCGCGCCCTGGAGAGCGGGCGATTGGGGGGATATGCCGCGGACGTCTTTGAATGTGAAGACTTATCCATTCCAGATCGCCCAAAGGGCATTTCATCACGCCTGCTGGAACATCCGGCAACGTTGTTCACGCCGCATTTGGGCTCGGCGGTGGAGTCTGTCCGCCGGGACATTGAACTACGTGCGGTTGCAAACATCGCGGACTGGGCATGTGGACGTCCACCACGCGACGCAGTAAATTATCCCAGGCTGGCAACGGACATTCACAATGGGAAACCATTTTGAAACGGAAGCTGTCGCCGGGTGGCCCATCCTTTCGCAGAAGTTGACAGCCATAAGTCTACATATGTAGACTTATCACATGGTTGACGGTTTCCGGCTTTCCGCACAAACGCTTGCAGTCCTGACCGAGCTGTTGCAGCCGGCTACAGAGTGGCGCTATGGCTACGATTTAAGCCGTGAAACCGGATTAAAATCAGGAACCATATACCCGATATTAGTCCGGCTAACGGAACGAGAATGGCTGGAGACACGCTGGGAACAAGCCGCAGAGAACGGAAAGCCGCGGCACATGTATCGGCTGACCGCCGCAGGAAGGCGGAGTGCGCGGGCGTTAGTGCAAGAAAGCGCGGTTGGCTTGCGTTCATTGAAACTAGCGTATCGCCGGAAGTAGGGCTGCTATGAAAAATACCATCCAGGACTTTCCAATTGTGTTGTTGAGCTTCTTCGCAAAACGGCTTCCCTTGGAAGAAAAGCTTTGGGGCGAGGCAATGCTGGGCGAACTTGCCGCGATTTCTGGTTTCCGGAAACGCCTGGCCTGGGCGCTTAGCGGCGGCTGGGGGCTTGGCAGAATCCGGATGCGCTCAGTTCTGGGGATGCGGCGGCAGGAAAACGTAAGGCCGCTTGCAGTAACGCTCATTGCGCTTTATCACGGCATTTTTTCCTGCGCAATCCTGGCCATGCTGGTCTGGCAAATTCCAGTCATCACTGAGCCATGGAAAGCGGCTATTTTCCCTTTGCTATTTGCTTTCTTTGTTGCCCTGGTACCCGGCGTGATTGCCATTGGCTTATGGCTGCTTGATGACGCAGCCCGCCTGATGGCCATGCTGTTCTCGCTGCTGCACGCGCTTGCAAATTACGCTTACCTCTCCACACTGCGCCCAGGATCGAAGCTTATGCCATCCAGCCGCATTGTGTTGGACCTTTTGATGATAACGGTGCTCTTGCTGCCTTCAATTAGGCGGTCCTTCAGACCTGAGCGAATGGAACTGGGGCTCCGAAGCTAATTCTCTCAGCTTGTGACTTTCTGGAAAGGACGCCTCACATGCGCAAACTTAGTCTCTTTCTTTTTGCGCTCTGCACTTTGGGGCTTGTGGCCGCACTTAGCGGATATGCATACGATCGCATTGCCACGTCGCGCGATAAGAGAAGGTATCCGCTGAAAGGCGAACTGGTCGATGTTGGCGGCTATCGCCTTCATCTCTACTGTGCCGGGCAAGGCAGTCCTACCGTGCTGCTGGACGCCGGCGCTCTCGACTCGCTGGAGCAATGGAAGCTGGTACAGCCTGAAGTGGCAAAGTTCACTCGCGTGTGCTCCTATGATCGTGCCGGGATGGGGTGGAGCGACCCCAGTCCGTATCCTCAAACCGGCCGGCAAATTGCAACCGAGCTGCATGAAGCGCTGACCAAAGCTGGGATCTCCGGCCCATATCTGCCGGTTGGCCACTCCATGGCCGGCCTCTACGCGCGCTTATTTGCCGATCAGTTCCGCAGCGAAGTTACCGGCCTTGTTTTAGAGGATTCCGTTCATCCCGATGAGTTCAAGCAATTCCCTTCGCACTTTCCCGATCATCCCATACTTTTTGCGGCGCTGCGGATCACGGCTCCTCTGGGAACAGCCCGTCTCTTGCACCTCGGATGTCGCCAGACCGCGGCCCACCCTGACTGCTCAAAATTTGTGGTGACGCTTATGAAGCTGGTTGACGTTGTCAAGACAAGCTATGCGCAAGCTGGAGCCAGCGGAAATTTAGGGGACTTACCGCTGATAGTAATTGCGCACGATCCCAAGGTTGGTTTGGAAAAGATTAGAGATGATCAGGAAGAAATTGCCTGGACACAATGGCAAATCGACCTCACTCATCTTTCATCGAATTCCAAACTGATCGTGGTCCAGGGCGTGGGCCATGAGATCCAGACGGATAAACCGGAGATTGTGGTGAACGCGATCAAGAATTTAGTAAAGCCAGTAACGCAATAACCGCCACTTTCGTCCCCCTCGATCGTGTTTTCCGATAATCTCTCGTACATTCGTGTTACGTGCGTTTCTTATAGGACAATACCTGCATGCCTTCCGTACGCATCGACAAATGGCTTTGGGCTGCCCGCTTTTTCAAGACGCGCGCACTTGCGGCGCGAGCTTGCGAACTGGGCCGCATACAATCCAACGGCCAGCCGGCAAAACCGGCGCGTGATGTCCGCATCGGCGACAAACTGCAGATCATAAACGATGGTGGCGAGTTTCACGTTGAAGTCCTGCAACTCAGCGAACTGCGCGGGCCGGCTTCGGTAGCGCAGACGCTCTATCGCGAGACGGAAGAAAGCAAGGAAGCGCGCCTGAAGGCCGCAGCCGAGCGCAAAGCGGCCATGCAGTTTGAACCTATGCCAACCGGACGGCCATCCAAGCGCGACCGCCGCAAGATTATCCAGTTCCGCGGCAGAGGTTAAATTTTAGCCGCCGACGCAGAGTGTTGGTCATCGTCCTTCGGTTATACAGTGCCGCGAGATTTCGCGGCGAAGCAGTGATTATCGAGGTTGCTCCATGCTACACTCGCGCTCGGGAGCCCGGTATGTCCCTTCTTCAGGACTTCTTATACACTCTTCGGTCACTGCGCAAAGCGCCTGGATTTTCTTTGGTCGTCATCGTCACGCTGGCCCTTGGTATCGGCGCAAACACTGCTGTCTTCAGCATGATTGATGTGTTGCTGCTGCGGCCGCTGCCCTATCCCGACTCGGGACATCTGCTGCGACTCTCGGAGACGAAAACTCCCGGCGACTCCTCCACCATAGCCGATGTTTCACCGGGAAACTTTATTGATTGGCAGACACAGACACGCGCCTTTACCGGCATAGCGGCTTCAGAGGGTTTCCACTACAACCTTACCAGCAATGGACAGCCGGAGCATGTGTGGGGTGGAGCTTCTTCCGCTGGATGGTTCAGCGTTCTGGGCGTGCATGCCGAGCAGGGACGGGATTTTCGTCCGGAAGAAGATGCTCCCGCCGCGGCTCCCGTGGTGATCCTGAGCGATGAGTTGTGGCGTCGCCGCTTTAACACCGATCGGGGGATCGTGGGCAAGGTCATCGGGCTGAATGGCGGTCCTTTCACCGTGGTTGGCATCATGCCGCCCAAAGCGGATTATCGCGAAGAGATTGAGCTTTGGGTCCCGCTGCAACAACAGATCAGGCCAGAGCGGATGCTATGGCGCGACGCGCGATTTCTTCAGGTGATCGCACGAGCGAAATCTGGCGTCACCATGCCCCAGGCCACTGGTGATCTGAACCGCGTCGCCGCCGCCCTGCGCCAGGCACACACGGTGGGCGATGTTTATGGTGGAGCGGCCATAATGCCGCTGCAAAAATCTCTTACCGGCGACATGCGGCAAATGCTGTTGGTCTCATTCGCCATTGTAGGGCTGGTGCTGCTGGTGGTTTGCGCGAACGTGGCAAATCTTATGCTGCTGCGCGTCACTGCACGAAGCCGCGAGCTTGCTATCCGCCTGGCGTTGGGGGCAAAGCCAGTCAATCTGGTGCGCCAGTTGGTAATGGAAGGCATTTGCCTGGGAGCAACCGCAGGGTTGGCAGGACTCGCCATCGGCACCTCCGGCAAAAAGCTGCTGCTCTGGCAACTGGAATGGCAATCTCCGGATTTGGCTGCCGCCAACCTGAGATGGCCGGTGTTGCTGTTTACCTTTGGCATTTCCATTATCGTGGGAATCGTCTTTGCGCTGCTGCCGGCCCTTGCTGTCGTCCGGGCTGAGCGGCATGACATGTTGCATCGCGCTTCGCCCGGCACCGTGGACGTGAAGGGCCGCAGGCTGCGCAAAGCGCTGGCCATCGCGGAGATTGCCTGCTCCGTGGTATTGCTCGCTGGAACCATTCTGATAGCGCGCAGTTTTCAGGCGCTCCGCCACGTGCCGCTGGGCTTTGACATTGACCATCGCGTGGAAGTGGCGCTTCCGCTCCCGCGCATTCGCTATCAGCGCGACGCCGACGTAGCGCGTTTCTACCAGCAGGTCACGGATAAAGTACGTGCTCTGCCCGGAGTAATGGACGCCACCACCACCCACGTGCTTCCGCTCGGCGATGGCTTTGGCGTAGGTTTTCAAACCGTGGAAGGCAATGCCGCTACTGGAGAGTTTTATGGAGCGGCGCTTCGCCTGTCCGATTCACATATGCTCTCCGCTCTAGATATTCCTCTGCTGCGTGGCCGCTTTATTGCCGACACTGATCGCGGCGAGACAGCGCCGGTTTGCGTGATCAACAAAGCCATGGCGCAAAAATACTGGCCGGATAAAGACCCCATCGGACAGCTGATTGTGCTAACGCGCAATGATGTGAACGGCGAGAAAAAACCGCGTCGCATTGTGGGCGTGGTGGCAGATGTACGCGGCAGAATTAACGAAGATCCTCCGCCGGCAGTTTATGTGCCGTACTCGCAAATGGCGTTCTTTAATGTGGAACTGCTGGTCCACACTCACGACTCTGTTGCTGCTGTCCGCAAATCTGTGGCGGCTGTGTTGCAGACCATTGATCCCGATCAGCCAATCCGCTCGGTACACATGTTCAGCAATGCTCTTCCCGGCGCGCTGGCTGACTGGACCGTGG
>JBARNL010000050.1:0-4009 GCA_049802955.1 Candidatus Angelobacter sp. | reverse complement strand
GTGTGACACTTTCAAACTGTCTCACCTCGGGGGTGCACCTCATAATTCTGGGATCGAAGTGTGACATTAGGCAAAACTCCTTTTTTTTCTTGCGGATAGTTGATGTGCCGTGGCGCAAAACGGCGATTTCCTGCCGGGGCATGATTTGCAGCTTCTTTGCAATTTCTTTATGTGGTGGCTGGTAGCGGCACCTAGAATAAAGCCCGTCGGGGATTGCAGCTAAGTAATAATTTTGAGGGAAAAAATGTGCTCCAGAAAATTCCACAGAGCAATTTTTTCAGGGGCAGGGAATTACTACCCGCTTTTCCACCCAGCAGCTCTGCTAACTCCTTTATTTCCAGCGGCAATTGAATGGCACAGAGGATGCAATAACCCATGCCAGACGAAGTGGCGCGCATCGGGGCGCTTTCGAATGGATCTAACGGCCAGAGATCCCTCGAAAGTGCCTCGTTGCATTTTGAGGCGATTTGGCGTGAGCGAGGCGAAGCCGAGCGGGAGCCGACAGCCGAAATCCTGAGCGCTGCTTCTGCGCGAAGGATCTGCTTATTGGTGAAATCCTGAGCGACCCTGAAGCTTGCTGAAGGGAAGGCGAAGGATCTGCTTTTGAGCAGCACTGCGGGCGTGACGTGAGCTTGTCGAAGCGGGAGTCCGCACGCGAAATCCTGAGCCGAAGGCGAAAAATCTTAGTGTTGTGGCATTATTGTTGACCGTGTCCGACACCACAACGAGCGAACAGGCAGGCCTACGCAAGGAACTTGGACTTGGCGATCTTGTCATGGCGCAGGTTCTATGTGTAGTGGGCTCGACCTGGGTGGGTATCGCGGCCAAATTGGGGCGCGCCCACGTGGCCTTCTGGCTGGGAGCGATGCTGCTCTATTACGTCCCGCTGGCAGTAGTGGTCATCTACCTGAACCGGATGATGCCTCTGGAGGGCGGTCTCTACCAATGGGCAAAAGCTGGCTTGGGCGAAATGGCCGGATTTCTCACGGCCTGGAATCTATGGGTCTACGCGGTCATTGTCACCGGCGCTATCATCTTCGTCATTCCCACAGACTTGGGTTACATCCTGGGCGCGGCCGGAGCGTGGATTCCTGCAAGCAAATTCGCTACGCTTGTCCTGACCGGCGGGGTAATGGTTTGCATCACCTTGGTTGCCATCCGCGGCCTGGATGTCGGGAAATGGCTGCACAACGTGGGCAGCATTGGAATCATGGCCGCATATGTGATTCTGCTAGGCCTGCCGCTGTGGGCGCTGCTGCGGGGCACCATCACGCACTATGAGCCCGTGCCGTGGCAACCGCCACGCCCATCATGGTTTGGTCTGGCGATTTTTGGCCAGATGACCGTTGGCGCGCTGAGCGGATTCGAATATGTGGCCATTCTGGCCGGAGAGTCGCGCAACGCGGCGCGCACCATTGGGCAGTCGGTGGTGATTTCAGCTCCCGTCATCGCGCTGATGTTTATTCTGGGAACCAGTTCGGTGCTGACCTTTTTGGGATCGCAGCCCATCAACGTGATTGGCCCCATTCCCCAGACCATGCGCAGTGCCCTGGGTGATGTTGGCTGGGCGGCGCCGCTGGCGATCTCATTGCTGATGATGCGCGCAGTGGCCAGCGCCAGCCTGATCTTTACCGGCCTGACACGCCTGCCCATGACCGCCGGATGGGACAACCTGGTGCCACGCTGGTTTGCGCGCCTTCATCCGCGTCGGCTGACTCCGGTAAATTCGATTCTCTTTGTAGCCGCGCTGGTCATGCTGCTCATATTCTTCAGCATGCTGGGTGTGCGCGAGCAGGAAGCAAGCCAGCTTCTGGCCGGCGCGTCGATCGCTCTTTACGCGATCGCATACGTGGCCTTGTTCGCGTTGCCGTTGCTGGGCCGCCGCGCACTGCGAAGCGCGTTGCCTGCATGGGTGAAGCTATTGTCCCTGGTGGGATTGATTTCTAGCCTGGTCTCGCTGGTAATCATGGTCTATCCGATCATCGATGTAGCTGACCCTGGGATGTACGCGGCGAAGATCTGCGCAGTAGTGGTGGTGAGTAATATACTGGGCGTAGCGATTTACAAAGGTGGGCAAACGCGAAGCCACACGCGAGAGATCTCAGGGGAGAGCGCAGAAGCCGGCAAATCCTAAGAAGCGGCTTACACCAGTTGTACCTTTTCCCTTAGATCAATTCCCGCCCGCCTCAGGATTGCGGCAATCTCGCCATCGTTAAGCCGTGACGCGTCGTATTCCACGCGGATGGTGCGCTCCTTCTCGTCGAACTTGATCTTACGAACACCGTAAACCTCCCAGGCGTTGTTCAGGGCGCCCATTTCTTTTTCTCCGGGCGGCGTGCCATATTTAAAAACCACATCAAGCAGGGTCATCTGGTGTCCTCCGAATCCCCCGGCGGATGCACCGTTGGGAATGAGATATGAATCGCGAAACCATCTAATATAGTCCAATCCTGGTCGCCAAAGGTATTCATGGCTGAAAAACATGAACCCATGTCCGGAACCATGCATCCCGCGCCGAACACAGTGCGTGATCCTGTATGCGGCATGTATGTTGAACCTGCCAGAGCGCGGGGATCGGCTGAGTTCCAGGGCAAGACATATTATTTCTGCAGTCCGCGCTGCGTCGAGCGCTTCAAAGCCGAGCCAGGGAAATATCTTGCCCCGAAGCCGCCGCAAACTCAGATGGTCCAGATCGGCGGAATAACTCCGGGCAATGCGAAACCATCGCTTCTAAAACACCAAGCCGCCGAGAAGGGAACTGTCACATACATTTGCCCCATGGACCCGGAAGTCCGTGAGAGCAAACCCGGAGCATGCCCTAAATGCGGCATGGCGCTTGAGCCAGACACAGTCGAATACACCTGCCCCATGCATCCGGAGATTGTACGCAACGCCCCAGGCAATTGCCCGATTTGCGGCATGGCTCTGGAGCCGCGTGTTGCAGCAGGCATCCATGAAGAAGATGATTCTGAATTGCGCAGCATGCAGCGGCGGTTTTGGGTGGGCGTTGCGTTAAGCATTCCTCTGCTTGCGATTTCCATGGGCGGCATGGCCGCCGGCAGTCCACTTCATAACCTGCCCGCTGGCTGGATGGAATGGCTGCAACTCCTGCTTGCGACTCCCGTGGTGCTCTGGGGAGGCTGGCCGTTCTTTCAGCGCGGCTGGGCGTCTCTTGTTAACCGGCACCTGAATATGTTCACGCTGATCGCCATGGGAACCGGCACAGCTTATCTGTTCAGCGTGATTGCGACGGTCGTGCCCGGCATTTTTCCTGCCTCTTTTCTCGGCCATGGCGGGCGTCCCGAAGTTTATTTTGAATCCGCCGCCATAATAGTGACGCTGGTCTTGCTGGGCCAGGTCCTGGAATTGCGCGCCCGCAGGCAGACCAGTTCGGCCATCAAAGCATTGCTGAATCTCAATCCTAAGACAGGGCGGCGGCTGCGCCCCGATGGATCGGATGAGGAAATTCCTTTGGACAACGTCCAGCGTGGCGATCGCCTGCGCGTCCGCCCAGGCGACCATATTCCAGTGGACGGCACAGTAGAAGAAGGGGCCAGCGCCGTTGACGAGTCGATGATTACCGGCGAATCAATGCCGGTTGAGAAATCGCCAGGCGTGAAGGTAGTTGGCGGTACGGTGAACCAGACCGGTTCATTCATCATGCGCGCGGAAAAATTAGGTTCTGAAACTTTGCTGGCTCAAATCGTGAGCATGGTGGCTGAGGCGCAGCGCAGCCGCGCTCCAATTCAATCCCTGGCGGACAAAGTTTCCGGCTACTTTGTGCCTGCCGTGTTGCTGGTGGCCGTGCTCACATTCATAGCATGGGCCATCTGGGGGCCAGAACCGCGATTCGCTTACGCGCTGGTCAACGCCGTTGCGGTACTGATAATCGCCTGCCCCTGCGCTTTGGGTTTGGCGACCCCGATGGCTGTGATGGTTGGGACTGGACGCGGCGCTCATGCCGGCGTGCTGGTTAGAAACGCTGAAGCGCTTGAGCTCATGGAAAAAG
>JBARNL010000049.1:0-1915 GCA_049802955.1 Candidatus Angelobacter sp. | reverse complement strand
GGCATAGACCACGCCGTTGGCGTCCACCACGGCAGCGTTCACGCACCACTCAAAACCGTTGGGATTAGTGGTTTGGCAGCTGACTGTCCCATCCGCATTGCGCGTGCAACTCTGCGTGTTGGTGTTCTGGAAGCTCCATTCAATGTTGAGGTTGGGATCAAACTGGGTAACGAAGTAAGACTCAGGCCCGAGCAGATCAGCGTTCGTACGCGGGGCTGAGTTGCACAAAGTCCAGTGCAGAAATATCCCAAAAATGATACCTAACTAAGGACAAGGGGCCTCTGTCTGAAGGATGGCTTTGGTTGCGGAGTCGGCGACGTTATGTTGAGTGCTTGATATTTGTGTCTAGAACCTTTACTTCATCGTGATATTCAACGCGGTTGTCAAACCAGTATTCACCGTCGCGGTTGTGCTCACGCTGGCAAAGCCGGGCGCAGCTACAGTGACCGTATAGCTTCCCACGGAAATCCAGCTTGAGTTGAATGCTCCTGCGCCATTCACGGTAACGGTTTTGCTCAGGCGCAGCTTGCCTCCGGTAAAAGTTAACGTGGCGCCCACGACCGGCGCTCCGCCGCTATTGAGTACGTGTCCGCTGATCTGGCCCGCAGTGGAAATAAAAATCTTAGTCGGGCTAGGCTCCGCTACGGCATTCAGCGTTGACGTACCTGTGCGGGCATCACTCAGCCAGCCCGGCTTGCCGGCAGTGATCGCCAGCGATTTCCGTGCGTTGGCAGGGATAGTGAAATCTCCATTCGCATCTGTTACGGCCGAGCCGCCGCTATAAGCCACTGTGACACCTGCGGCTGCCGAGCAATCGAGGGCGTTCTTTGCCTTGCCGGAAAGCGTGCCTACTGCCGTAGACACGCCCGGATTTCGATATGGCACCGTGAACTGATTGTGGTCGTCAGTCATGAAGCTGTCCAGATAAGGAGAATAGGAGGTCACGCTCACGCGATTCAGAGAGGGCGAAATCCGCATAATGCGCAGGTACCCGCCTCCACCCAGCGGATCGGACTGATAATCGGAGAGGATCTGGTTTACAAGATTTCCGTTCAGGCCCAGATCCATGCGCCGCCCGGTGCCGTCGCCCTCTACAACGTGACCGCTCAAGACCAAATGAATGTTGGGATACTTGCGCACAAGTTTCCACCACATATCTTCGCCGTTGTTGTCCTGCCCCACGCCGAAACTGCCAGCGCTGTTCTGGTCGCAGCCTGAGATGCGCGTATTGTCCGAATAGGTGAACATGTGCGTGACGATAATCGCGTCTTTGTCCTGATTGGCTTTCAGGATGCCATCGGCCCAGGCGAGAGATGAGTCGCGGGCGGCGAATTCCAGCACCACGATCAGGTAATTGCGTCCGTTGACCGTGACCACGCCGTAAAAATTCTCATTGCTTCCTGCGGGAAAGCTGCCCTTATACCAAGCCGCTCCGGCATAGCGAGCCGGTCCAAAGAAAGAATTAAAGTTTTTGGTGGAAGCTGTGCGTCCAGCGGGATTGTTCTGATCGTAATCGTGGTTCCCGATCGCCATCATGTAAGGCACTTTGCCGCTCAGCAGGCGCACTGCGGCGTCTGCGTTTTGCCATTGCGTGAGACTGCCGCCGCCATCCACGATGTCTCCTAGCCCCACAACCAGTTGAATGTTCTGGTCCTGGACGTGATTGGCAATCCATTGCGTCTGCGCGGCAAATATCTGTGGATTCAGTGACGAATAGAACTGCGTGTCTGGCAGAGCGACGATGGTGAACTCGTCCGCGGGCGTGGGCGAAGGCGTGGGTGTCTGCGCGTTTGCCAGTCCAGGCAACAACAATGCAAGTGCGATTACAACTTGGGAAAGTCTTTGTAACATCCTTCAAGGGTAACCAGATAAGACACGGGATCAATCAGGCGTTTGACCTGAGTCGTATTAAGGC
>JBARNL010000048.1:0-6881 GCA_049802955.1 Candidatus Angelobacter sp. | reverse complement strand
AGGTAATTATGTTTCACGGGGTCCAGGGATAATACAGGTGGGTGGAAACGGCTGCCCATGAAGTGTATGACGTTTTGCAGGTTTGTCCCGCAGTAGTGGCAAACAAGAGCGTTGTGATCACCTCTTTTGACTCTTACCCGCTTCAGCCAACTTCAGAAGAAATGCAGCGCGGATGGCGTACCTCCGGCCGGTCCCTGCATATCCCGGTGAGCGACAACGTTTCTGCCATACCGTTTGAGGTTTTTGACGAGTGGTACATCTTCACTTCCGACGCTCCCGAACGCGAATACAAAGTTTTTGTAAAACACGATTGGTTCACGCTCGGCCCAGCCCAAACACTTTATTCCCGCACTGGAAACGCCTTTGACCTGAAGCGGATGCAGCGCTGGTTTTGGCAAGAGTTAGAAGAATCTAAGCCGGAATCCTATCTCGGGCGGGGCAGCCGGTTGAAGTTTGTCAGCCGAAATCCGGAGTACTTCAATACCGTGCTGCGAGGGTTGAGTTCGCTGGCCCGCATCCGCGCCAAGGCTGCCAAAGCCCCAGCCTGAAAGGCCCTGACCCTTGCGCGCGTTGCGCAAGGTCTCGTCGTATTTGACGATTTCGACGATTTCGCGCGAGATGCGGGACGAGTTTAAAAACAGTCTGCCGCCGATTTCGCGCAAGATTGCCCAGCCATTAACGTTCTGAAAAGCAGTGGGAACTGTTACCGCCGCTGTGGTGTCTTATTCTCACGCGGGTGTTCTATGAAGACTTATTGGCTTCTTGCAACACTGTTGTCTGCCGTCCCTTTATTTGCGTGGCAAGGAACTTCACCGCAGGCTGCGCTGGAAGAACTAGCCACCGCTACTAAGCCTGAGGTCATTGCCCGCCATCTTCCTGAGCCAGTGCAGAAGAGCATTGAAGTCCTGCCTAAATTGCAAAAGCAACTTGTAATGGATCAGCTGCTGGAGATGAAGAATACGCAGTTTCACGGATGCTCCATTCGTCCGGCACAAGATTCCGAAGGCTGGGAAATCCTTGATGGCGATGGCAAGAGCAAAGGCAAGGTCAAACTGGCGAACGCTTTTATCTCCGGTGTTGAAGCGTTGCTGCCTTTGGAGCTTGAATTCTCTGATGGCACTCAAGAGTTCATCGTCACCATGCACCTTGAGGATGATGAATGGCGAATCGATGACTTTGGGCCGTGGGAGAAAAATGACCTTGGCCTGGGCAAGCTGGTTCATCAGCCCACGGAAATTGAACAGAACGAAGCAGCTGCAAGAGACACAATAAGTACGCTGGTAGGAGCGCTCCAGCGATTCGCTTTGCGTTTCCCCAGAATGGGATTTCCTTTCAACCTGCGCATCCTGACCACGTCAACGGAATCCGCAAGCCTCTACCCTGGACAGGGGCCGCTCCTGGATGAGTCCTTCACTGCCGATCCCTTAATCAAAAACGGTTATATTTTCCAATACCTGCTCACAACCGTGGGTGATGGGAATCAGGGAGGCTGGGGCAGCTATGAGATCACGGCCATTCCGGTTGAGTTTGGCAAGACGGGGTCAAAAAACTATCTGGCCAATCCAACCCTCCACGTGAATTCGGAGAATCGGCCGGCCACGGATGACGATCCGGTATGGCAAGATTAGTTTCCCGATTTGCGGAGGTCAATCGGTCCGAAACACGGGCGGCCCGCCATTGCGAAAAGGTTGCTGGAAAAGTGCATCCAGTGCGGCATGAGGCAGGCGCACTCGTGAAAGATATGCCAAGCCTGAAGTAGTCAATTTAATCGGAACGGGCGGTGTCCCGCGCGCCGCTTTTCCCCTTCTTTGCTGAGAATTCCGCAGCATTCCCGTCATTCGCGCACCGGTTCCTCTCCGGTTCAAGCTTTTGGCTCTGCTTGCGTATCTGCGCGCCTGTTCCGTGAACTCCCCTCACTGAAAACAAATGAGTTAGCCATACAGATTCTACGTTCCTGCCGCCGATGAAACGCTCAGGGCCCATTTATCACTATCCTTATGTAGGGCCGGCAGTTGTAGGCAAGCCAGCTACGGTCCCCCATTACGCAGATTTGATCGCAAAACGAGATATTTAGGGATTTCTTAAGTGAAAAGCGCTTCACCATCCCGGACCGGAAAGAGGAAGGAACCTGATGCTGTGCTGCGTCACCTCCCTTTCGCGGTGCCCACACACTTTAGAAAACGGCAATCAGCAGCAAAGGCTGAAGTATACTGGCATCAAAGACTGCCCGTGGACTTCTATACTTTTGATGATGATTATCTCCGCCGCCTGGGGGCACGCGATCCAGCCACCGAAGCACATTTTGTTGCGTACTTCAGTGAACGCCTTAGAATCACCCTGCGCACTCGCGGTATTGACGCTCACACAATTGAAGATGTGCGCCAGGAGACTTTCTGCCGCGTGCTCATGGCAGTGCAGTCGGGCAGCGTAAATAATGCCCGCGGTTTTGGCGCCTACGTGCATGCGGTTTGCAAGCACGTGCTTTCGGAAAGCCGGCGGGTTGACTATCGCAACCAGCATGATTCGCTGGAAACCACTGACTTTCCCGATGAACAACTGGGGCTGGAAGAACTGATGCTGCGCCAGGAAGATGGCAAACACCTCCGCGCAATTCTGGCAGCGCTTCCGGAAAGAGACCGCCATCTCCTGCAGGCCCGTTTTTTTGAAGATCGCGACAACGAGGAAGTCTGTGGGGATTTTGGGGTCGACCGCGACTATTTTCGCGTTCTGATCCACCGGGACATTCATAAATTTGGTGAGCTTTACAAAAAAAAGAATTAATTAGCAGCCTGTAAAAAGAACGTATATCCAGGAAGAAGATAATGAACACAAGAATAATGAACCACGATGAAGCGGCTAGAGATCTCATGGCGGAACGCTATTTATTGGGCGAACTCAACGCCGCTGATCGCGAAGCCTATGAGGAGCACCTTTTCTCCTGCGATGCCTGCTTTGAGCAAGTCAAAGTCGGAACGGATTTTATCGCTCATTTGCGCCACATCGGCACAGACGATCCTCAGGCCCCGCTTGCTCCCGGCTTCATGTCGCGCCTGATGATGAGTGCGCGCCAGCCGCTCACTGTCACCGTGTTCGGTTTCCTGTTATTTGCGGCTGGCTTGGCCATCCATCAGAGATCGGAAATCTCTCGACTGAAGGAACCTCGCCCTGAAATACGTTCTGTATTAACGGGGGTTGCTCATGGTTCCAGCGAAACGAATCTGATCAAGGTTCCCAGAAACTCCGCCCTGAGCCTGAATGTGGAATATACGCCAAAGGGCGAGTTTATCTCATACCGGGCGCAGATTCTCTCGAGTTCTGGAAAAGCACTGCATGCAGTCGCGCTGCCGGAAACGCAAGTTGGAACCACGGCTTCAATAGCTCTGCCCGCCGATGCGCTAAGGGCAGGAGAATACTCCATTGTAATTTTCGGGCGCAGGAGTGACGGGACACAGGAGGAAGTGGGGCGTGGCGTTTTCGATTTGCAGTTCACGGATAACTAAGATTCTCTGGCCAAGTATTAATTTTTCCCTGCTTTAATCTGTTCCGGCTTGGATAACTCTTCGCCGTTAATGGCCGTAGTACAATCGGCGTATTCGGGCCAAAAAAGACACCCCCGCACTTACGCGTCTATAAGTGTGCCTATGCTCGGCAGCTCATCTCAGGTGAAGTACATGGAGAAAAATAATGAAGTGTTCGCGCCACCACTCGCAACATATGTACCAGGCCTCGGCCTATTCAGTTGCGGCCGAATTCGAAAGACCAAAAAAACATAGCCTATCCCCGCAAGCTTCTGTTGTCCTTGCCGGCCACGGAGGTCATGGTTCCAATCGCGCCTCAGCCTACAACGTTGATGGCCTTATCTCTTTCAAAAATGCTTATTCAGAAGTCGGCGGCAGTTTCGATGATTGTCACGGCATCCACACCACCCACGCTTGGTCTGTGGTTGAAGGATTAAACGTAGCGGACATGCTCACGGCGGATCGCGTTGTTGCCCGCATGGCCATCTATTATTCTCCAACCGATGGAAGCGAAGCCAGTTATGACATTACCGGCAGCTATTTTGAAAATCTCCGGATTGCAGGCCATCCAATCGAGGTAAAATTAGCCACTGACGTTTTCCACGACCACGATACTTATTCCAAGTTGGCCAAAGCACACCATGCCCGCAAGACCGATGATTGGCTGGTGGGCGGCAAACTGAAACAACTTGAAGACGATAAGCTGGCGGAGTTGGAAGAGACATATCATGCCCTCGGCGGCATGTCTGGATTGGTCAAGGAATGGAAGAAACCCAAACGCCCGGAGGACCGGGGAGGCTACTGGTTCTCACCCGCCAACCATCTCGACTGGAAAGCGCAAGGCGGTTCGCCCGAAATCCTGGGCTTTGGCTCCATCATTTGTATTCCAAAATTCGGGGTCATTCGTCTCGCGGAAATGGTAGTGCATCATCATTCGCGAAGGCTAACAATGTTCCGGGTGCAGATGTGCTCGTCAGGTCACGGCGGGGTGGAAGGTGGAAATACAGGTGGCGGAACCGGCACTGGTTCTGCCCCCCCAGCCTAGCCTCGATTATTGCGCTGATGCTCTTTAGCCTCACGGGCTGCCAGGACAAGCGGGCTTCTCTGGAAAGGCGATACACAGAAGCCCGCCTTTTATTTCAACAGGGCTTTATCGACCAGCCGTTGCCGCTCGCAGAATCGGGCTATAGGGATTCAACAAACTACCCCGACTTGAATTGGCGATTTCGGGTTCTCACTGCTGAAGCCGACAACCGGAAGGGGCAATTCCCGGTGGCGCTTGAATTGCTGGGACCTGAACCTCCTTCCAATATACCCGCCGAAATATTCTGGCGTCGGCGACTGGCGCAGGCTTCTGCTCTCTGCCTGTCGGGCCAATATCCGCAAGCAGAAGAGCGTTTCGCTCAAGCAGCAACCCTTCATGCGGAATCTGGCGCCTTGAATTACGCTCGTGGCCGATGTGCGATGAAGCAAGGCGAATGGGAAACGGCAGAAAATTATCTGCGCCTAGTTACTGCGCAAAGCTCAAACCCAGATCCATTTCTCAAAGCTTATGCCCTGGGAACTCTCAGCTGGTTAACCATGCGGGACTTTCGTTATGAAGAGACAATTGATTTGGCTAAAGAGTGTCTTCCGATTGTTCGATCTTTGCACGCCCTGCCCCTCGAACAGCTGGCTTTGGGCAATATGGGAAGCGCCTATGTGAATTTAGGTGATTTTAACAATGCCAGACAAAACTCTGAAGCAGCAGAGGAAATAGCCGCCCGGTTGAAATTAGAGCATGATCGGCAAAAATGGCTTATGAATATTGGCTCTGCCCAGCTTATACAAGGGGAATCGGGTATGGCGGAACAATCATACAACCATGCTCTTGCCATCGCGACAGCCCTCGGCGATACGGAGACCGCTATCCTATGTTTGCACAACTTGACGGCGCTCAAGCTTGATCGGCATCAACTCGATCTTGCGGAAAAGTACCACCTTCAGCAATGGAAGCTTGGCCCGAAAGCAGACAACTTGTCGGACTGGCAATTGGATAACGCCCGTATTGCGGCAGATCAGGGCAATCATGCAATGGCCATATCCGAGTTGCGCGAACTGCTGCAAAAGCTCGAAACCGAAGATGCTCAAAAGCACATATTTCATTACAAACCGATAAGGCTCATTCAGTCGCAGATGGCGCTCAGCTACGCCGCGCAGGGTAATCCTGCGGAAGCAGAAAAATGGTTCCAGCGCAGCATCGCCACCATGGATGCTGCTGCGAAAACCCTGCACCACCAGGAACTCCGCACTGCTCTGCGCGACAACACCCCAGTTTATGACGGATATGTGGCTTTCCTCATCGCCCAGAAACAATACGCTAAAGCGCTGCAAGTAGCACAATTAGGCCGCGCCCGGACCCTGTTGTTCGGCGAAGATAAGCCCTCCACTAAGACCATCACAGCTGATGAAGCCAAGGTTTGGCTTTCGAAGATTCAGCATTATCTCGCCCGCAACAAATCGGTGCTGCTCTCATATTTCGAAAGCCAGGATGAATGCTATCTGTGGACCGTCACGGCCACACAACTGCGGCTTTCCCCTTTGGGCATAAAAGGTCCGGACTTGGATAATCTCATCGATTCCTACCGGCAGGAAATCCAGCAGCATTTGCCGCTTGCGGACAGCCGAGCGGCGAAAAGGCTTTATCAAATCCTTGTCCAACCCGGCAGCGATCTCATACCCAAGGGATCTCACGTGATTGTGGTGGCGGACAGCAAGAGCTACAGCATCAACTTTGAGACATTGATCTCTTCGCAGGGAGCGGACCATTACTGGATTGAGGATGTGGAACTGGAAAATGCAGGCTCCATCGATCTGCTCATCGCCTCTCATCCAAAACGTGTCCCCGCAAAAGGTCTTTTGTTGATTGGCGCTCCGGCTCAGGCTGACTCACATTTCCCAGAGCTGCCTCATGCTCCGGACGAGATGGCGAGTGTGCGGAAACATTTTTCAGCCGGCAAAATAACCAGTTTTTCCGGGCACGACGCTACGCCTGATTCGTATTTAAAAAACTCGCCTGGCATGTACAAATTTATTCATCTGGCGACTCACGGTACTCCCAACGCCATCGATCCTCTGCAGTCGGCGATCATTCTGTCTTCCGGCAAAGATGGCAACTTCAAGCTTCTAGGTCGAGACATTGTCGATGGCAAAGTGCGGCTGAATGCGGAGCTTGTGACCATCTCTGCGTGCGAAGGAGTAGGAACACAATTACAGTCGTTGGAAGGCCTTCTTGGTCTGGAATGGGCATTCATGCGGGCCGGAGCGCAGCAGGTCGTTGCGGCCGTATGGGACCAGGATGACGCGGTAACTCCGGCGTTGATG
>JBARNL010000047.1:0-2329 GCA_049802955.1 Candidatus Angelobacter sp. | reverse complement strand
GTTTCTGAGCAGGGCGCATGTAAAAATGTAAGCATAAAGCGTGACTTTGCTCCCGGCTTGCCGCAGGTCATGCTGGACCATGATTTGTGCGACCAGGTCTTTACCAACCTTTTTATGAATGCTTGCGAGGCTATGGGCGAACAAGGCGGAGATTTGCGCGTCAGACTGCGCGCGGCAAATGAAAAAGAGGGAGTGCGAGGCGTTGCGGTGGAGATTGAAGATAGCGGTCCGGGCGTTCCGCCAGAATTAAAGGAACAGATATTTAATCCCTTTGTAACGACGAAAAAATCGGGCGTTGGGCTTGGGCTGGCGATTGTCTCCAAGATTGTTGATGCACACGGCGGGTCGCTCAAGCTGGTGAGCCAGCCGGGCCATGGAGCGTGTTTCCGGGTTGAGTTTCCCGCGGCAGACGCTGAGAAAGCCGCAAAAAACTAAAATGCCACCATGGAGACGCGGAGGCACGGAGAAAGCTATTTTCCGAGCGCAGCAGCGGAGATCGATTATCAATAAAACTAAGGACGTGAAAGTGGGTTGATCTGTATCAACAGATGGTAATGGAATAGTGGTCCTTCACCCGCAACCCCGGCGGGTCCGGGATAAAAAATATGGCGAACATCCTTATCGTTGAAGACGAGCCGCGTATGCGCCGGTTGCTTGAAATCAGCCTGAGCGAGGACGGCCACAGCGTTCACACGTCCGGCGATGCCGAAAGCGGACTGCTGCATCTGCGGAAAGGCCCGGCGGACCTTGTAGTGACCGATCTGAAGTTGCCCGGCATGAACGGCTTGGATTTTTTGCAGGAAGGGAAGCGCTTGAATCCCGCGCTGCCATTCATCGTGATGACTGCATACGGCTCGGTTGAGACCGCCGTGGACGCAATGAAAGCCGGCGCCAGCGACTACGTATTGAAACCCTTCACCATGGCCGAGATGAAGCTGGTCATCAACAAGGAGCTTGACGTCCAACAGGTGCGCGATGAAAACGTGCGCCTGAAAGAAGCTTTGGGCAAACGCTATCATTTCCAGAATATTGTTGGTCGCAGCAAGAAGATGCAGGAAGTGATTGCCTTATTGGAGCGCGTTGCGCCAACAAACTCCACGGTGCTTATTGGCGGTGAAAGCGGCGTGGGCAAAGACCTGATTGCACGGGCCATTCACCAGAATTCGCGGCGCGCCTCCGGCCCGTTTATCAAGATCAACAGCACCGCCATTCCAGACACGCTTTTTGAAAGTGAGCTCTTTGGCTTTGAGCGTGGCGCCTTTACCGGCGCATTGGCCAGCAAGCCCGGCAAGTTTGAACTGGCTGACAAAGGAACACTTTTTCTCGACGAAATCGGCGACGTGCCCGCAGCCATTCAAGTGAAGCTGCTGCGTGTTTTGCAGGAACGCGAGTTCGAGCGTCTGGGAGGAACAAAAACCCTGAAAGTGGATATACGCATGATTGCGGCAACTAATCGCGATTTGCGCGCAGCGCTGGAAGAAGGCACATTCCGCGAAGACCTCTATTACCGGCTGAATGTTGTGCCAATCGATATTCCGCCTCTGCGGGAACACAAGGAAGATATCCCAGATCTGGCGAACCATTTTCTTGCGCGATTTGCCGCTGACAGCGACAAAGAAATCGAAGGCATTACGCGTGCCGCACTCGACGCATTGATGGAATACCACTGGCCGGGCAACATTCGCCAGCTTGAAAACAGCGTAGAACGCGCAGTGGCACTCTCTGTTGGGCGGGTGATCGATGAGAAGGACATTCACCTGGATACGAGACAAAACAAAGCTGGCGTAGTGCCAGCTTCCGCCGGCCAATTTCTTCCGGAAGGAATGACACTGGAACAGTGGGAAGACAATATGATCCGTGAAGCGCTACGACGGGCCAATGGCAACAAGAGCCAGGCGGCGCGACTGCTGGGGCTATCCAGAAATGCGCTGCGGTATCGGCTGGGCAAACTCGGAGTAGCCGACGAAGGAGAATAGACTGCCAGCGTCGACGATTGATGCGGCAACACCAAGATGATGACCAACCCGAGCACTATCTCCCAACGCCTCATGATGTCTGCTCCTTGTCATTTTACGCCACGCCGCAGGCGTTGCTGGGTAAAGTCGCGAAACAAACGTTCCACCATGTTGAGCCAGGAGGCACTGGTCGGGGTGTAGTGCATGTGAAAGCGGGGATGGCGCTGCAACCAGCGCCGCACCGTGCGGATGTTTGTGGGCCGCATAGTTGTCGGCAATGACGTGAATTTGTTTGTCCTGGGGCGTCTGTTGGTCGATGTGGCGCAGGAATGCGAGCCAATCCTGGTGGGTGTGGCGGGAGCGGCATTGACTCA
>JBARNL010000046.1:0-7869 GCA_049802955.1 Candidatus Angelobacter sp. | reverse complement strand
GAATCGCGTTTCCGTCTAGATGCTAGAATTTGCTTTATCCGGAGTGAATCATGGAGTCCGTCCGCACAGGTTTACGCCAGATCATGCAGGACCTGCTGCGCGCCCGCCCTCAAGATGAAGCTGTCATGCTGGCGTGGCCGCTGGTTTGCGGCAAAGAAGTGGCGGCTCGCACCACGGCGGCAAGTTTTTCTGACGGCACATTGACTGTGGAAGTTTCCGACGTAAGCTGGCGCAATCAACTGCAGTCTTTTGCTCCGCGATACCTCAGCGGATACGAAGGCCTGCTGGGGCAGGTGGTAAAGAGCGTGCAATTTAAAGTGAAGCATTCAGCGGGCAGCACTCAGCATTCAGCTAAAATCGCTCCTTCAACTCCGACCACGAATTCCGATATGACAGATCAATTGAACTCAACTGACACATCTACTTCGGCCGATCAAGAAGGCGACTCCCGCAAGAAAGATCCACGGACTGAATGCTGATTGCTGACCGCTGAGTGCTAACAATGAAAGTCACTGAAAAAGACGTCGCCTACGTTGCCGACCTGGCAAATCTGGAGCTAACCGACCAGGAGCGCCAGCGCATGCTCAAAGACCTGAATTCAATCCTCGATTACGTTGACCGGCTAAATGAGCTGGATACATCCGATGTTGCACCGATGGCGCAAATTTCCGCAGCGGCGATGGAGCCCTCGAGCACCTCAGCCCACGCATCGCGCGAAGATATTCCTGTACCGTCTTTGCCACATGCTGAAGCGATGAAAAATGCGCCGCAAAGCGATGGAGAGTTTTTTAAAGTGCCGAAGGTAATCGAGAAATAGCGGCTCCTTCTGAAATCCCGAGCCTGGCGAGGGATCACTACGGCCGCAACAATATTTGCTTTGTGGAAAGACCCGATGAAAGCGAGAAGAAGATAGGGTTCCCTCGCTACACTCGGGATTTCAGAGAAAAGCAATGGACCTGAATTCGCTCACCATCGATTCCACCCGGACCGCCATCGCGGCAAAGCAAATCACCGCGTCGGAATTGGTGGAGCAGTTTTACGACAAGATCAAAGCCGAAGACCCTGAGATTCACGCCTATCTAATTCTTTCTGAAGATCGCGCCTTAAAGCAGGCAAAGCATATCGAACATCTTGTAGCCAAAGGCGATCCCCTGCCACCATTGGCGGGTGTTCCGGTCGGGATCAAAGACGTGATGGTCACCAAAGGCGTTCGCACCACAGCGGGCTCAAAGATCCTGGAAAATTTCATACCGCCCTATGACTGCACTGCGGTTGCGCGACTTGAAGCCGCAGGCGCAATCATCCTGGGCAAGATGAATTGTGACGAGTTTGCCATGGGTTCATCGAATGAGAATTCCGCCTATGGATCGGTGCGTAATCCCCGCGACATGTCACGCGTTCCCGGCGGTTCCAGCGGAGGCTCTGCGGCAGCCGTTGCGGCGGGCACTGCTGTGGCAACCCTGGGCTCTGACACTGGCGGCTCCATCCGCCAGCCGGCTTCGTTTTGTGGCGTGGTTGGACTGATGCCTACTTATGGCCGTGTGTCGCGCTATGGCCTGATTGCATTTGCTTCTTCGCTGGACCACATTGGCCCGCTCACCAAAACGGTGAAAGATGCGGCAATTCTGCTGCGCGTAATCGCCGGACGCGATCCGCTGGATTCTACTTCCGCCGACGTAGCTGTCCCGGACTATGAAGCCGATCTTAAGAAACCGGTGGCTGGACTGAAGATCGGTGTGCCCAAGGAATATTTCGGTGAAGGCCTGGACGCTGAAGTGCGTGCCGCAGTCGAGGCGGGCATTTCCAAGCTGCGCGCGGCCGGGTGCGAGATCATTTCCATCTCACTGCCGCATACGGCTTATGCAATTCCTACTTATTACGTGATCGCTACAGCAGAAGCCTCAGCCAATCTGGCCCGGTTTGACGGCGTGCGTTACGGCTATCGCGCGAAAGGCGCACGGACGCTAGAAGAGATGTATCGCAAGAGCCGTGATGAAGGCTTTGGCACTGAGGTAAAACGACGCATCATGCTGGGCACGTACGCGCTCAGCTCCGGCTATTACGATGCCTACTATCTGAAAGCACAGCGCGTGCGTACTCTGATCACGCGCGATTTCGAACAGGCCTTCCAAAAAGTTGATGCAATCGTCACGCCCACGGCGCCGACCCCGGCTTTTAAGCTGGGCGAAAAGTCCGACGATCCTCTCTCGATGTATCTCGCCGATATCTATACCGTAACCGCCGATCTGGCAGGAATTCCCGGGATTAGCGTTCCCTGCGGTAATACGGCATCCGGCCTGCCTATCGGGTTCCAGGTATTGGGCCGGCACTTTGATGAAAGCACGGTACTTCGCATCGCCACAGCCGTCGAACATCCTTAACCACAAAGGACACGAAGGAACGGCTTAACCGCGGAGCGCGCAGAGAACGCAGAGAGCTCAAATGGCGGACTCCGCTGAAAATGGAAAATGGCTCCCCCAAAATGTTGTAAACCGATGAGGCGCAAATACCTCACTTGTGTTCCTTCGTGTCCTTTGTGGTTAAGGCTGAAAAACCTAACCACTCCCTCGATTTCCGGTCTAAGTTAATCGAATGGAAGTTACAGATGCAGCGGTAGTGGCGCAGGTCCTGGCCGGCGACCGAGACGCTTTTCGTGTCCTGGTCGATCGCCATTCGCGCAGCATCTTTCGCGTGGTCTACCGCATGACGGGAAACCAGCAGGATACAGAAGAACTCGTCCAGGAAACTTTTCTGCGAGCTTACAAGAGCCTGGATCGTTTTGAGCTTCGAGCCAACTTCAGCACATGGCTGTACCGGATCGCGGTGAACCGCACGCTTGACTTCCTGAGCGCGAGAAAAACGCATATGCAGACAAAAGATACTTATCAGATCGTCGATAACCCCGCCGCCGATGACAGCTCACAGATTCAGCTGCCGGCAACCGGCCCCGGACCGGACCGGTTGGTGCTCAGCGCTGAGATGAAGCAAAAGATCGCGGGAGCGCTGGGCCTGCTTACTCCGGCTGAGCGTGTGGCCTTTACCATGCGCCACATGGAAGGGCGGTCAATTCAAGAGATCGGCCAGACGCTGAACCTGAAGGCCAGCGCCGCAAAAAATAGTGTATTTCGCGCGGTGCAAAAACTCAGGCAACAACTGGAGCCTTATGCCGGTTCGGGGTCCCCAATGCGTGCCACGCGATGGGGCGGGAGCGAAGCAAAATGAATCACCTCAGCGAAGAACAAATCGTGCTGCATTATTACGGCGACGCCGAAGAAGCGGCAGACATCGAGCGCCATCTGGCCGCCTGCGCAGAATGCGGTGCCGAGTTTGCGCGCGTTCAATCCACGCTCCAGCAGATTGAGCCTCTGGAAGTCCCTGAGCCGCCTGCAAGCTTTGAAGAGAAAGCCTGGCTCAACCTGCGCGACCGTCTGCCGGAAAGAAGCAGTCTTCTTCGGCGACTATTCGGGACACAGCAAAAATGGGCGCTAGCCGGCGCGATGTTGATGTTGCTGGCAGCGGCCTTTCTTGCGGGCCGCTTCTGGCCGCGTCCTGGCCAGCAGCCGATAGCGCAGCAAAAGTCCACGCAAGCCAATCCGCAGCGGGTGATTCTGGTCGCCGTCGGCGATCACCTGGAGCGCTCGCAGATGTTGCTGGTGGAAATCATGAATGCCGACAGCAAAGGGCCCATTAATTTATCCAGTGAACAGGCTGAGGCCCGCGATCTGCTGGATAGCAACCATCTCTATCGCGTGAGTTCGCAGCAGGCCGGCGATCCGCAAATTACTCGATTACTTGATCAGTTGGGTCGCGTGTTGGCGGAAATCGCCAACGGTCCCGCGGAAGTTTCACCTGAAGACTTGCAGCAGGTGCGCCACACCATCCAGGCAGACGGGCTTTTGTTCAAAGTCCGCGTGATTGGTTCTGAAGTGAATTCAAGAGCGCGGCGTCCGGAGCAGCTTTCCGGCAGCAACGTAAACCAGAGGCTATAACCCATGATGAGTCGCAAATTATTTTCGATCTTATTTCTAAATATCATTGTTTCTTTCGGAGCGGCATCGGCTGCGGCGGCGCAGCAAGTCCCGTCGGCTTCGCTACTAGACCCGCAAACTGCGGAAAAAGCCAACGTGCACGAAGACGAGTTGTACCAATCCGCCAAGGATGCGCTGGATAACGGCGAGTACGATAACGCCATCAGGCAATTCGATGAAGTGGTGAAGATCCATGGCCGCAAAGCGGATGGAGCCATGTACTGGAAGGCCTACGCGCTGAACAAAGCCGGCAATAAGGCACAGGCGCTGACGGCAATAGGCGAGCTGCGCAAGAGCTATCCCAAAAGCAACTGGCTGCGCGATGCCGGCGCGCTGGAGCAGGACATCCGTGGCGCGGCTAATCCCGAAAACATTTCTGACGAAGAGCTCAAGCTGCTGGCGATCCAGAGCCTGATGAATTCAAATCCGGAAAAAGCCGTTCCCCTTCTGGAAAAGATCATCATGGGAAATTATTCTCCGAAGTTGAAAGACAGAGCATTGTTCGTGCTCTCGCAAAGCGATTCGGATAAAGCCCAGCAGATCCTGATGGGCCTGGCCAAGGCAAACAATCAGCCGGACTTGCAGAAGCGCGCTATCCGTTATCTGGGAATGAACGGCAACGGGCGCAATCGCGCCGTGTTGAAAGAAATTTATAACTCTTCTACTGACGTAGGCGTGAAGAAGTCCGTTTTTCAAGCGTGGCTCATGTGCGGCTGCAAAGATGACGTTGCGGCGCTGGCCAAGACGGAGAAGAATCCGGAGCTGCGCCGCGAGGCGATTCATTTCCTGGGCATGATGGGTGGCCGCGCCGAGCTGCTCGATTTCTACAAAAATTCTCCCGATGTTGAGACGCGAGAAGAAGCAGTAGGCGCCATGCTGATGTGCGGGTGCGCCCACGAACTGGCGGAGATTGTCCAAACAGAGAAGGACCCAGCCGTGCTTGATAAGGCCATCACCACACTTGGGCTGGTGGGCGGAGACGAAAGCCTGGCTGCTTTGACCAAGGTGTACAACTCACAAGCCGATCTTGCGATAAAAAAGAAAGTCATCAACGCGTTATTTCTTCACGGCGCCGGAAAAGAGATGGTCGCGCTGGCCAGGAAAGAAACCAACCCGGAATTGAAGAGGTCTCTGATCCAGAAAATGTCGATGATGAGCTCGCCGGAGATTAGCGACTACATGATGGAAATCCTGAATAAATAAGGAGGGATGGCATGAAACTCTGGCAGAGACACGCAATTACAATTTTCATGGTTAGTTGTGCGGCGATAGCGACTGCGCAGCAGACGGTGCAGAATTCCGCACCGAAGCCCAGAATATCGAATGCCAAATTGCAGGAGCTCTCGGCCTCGGCAGGCCTCAAGGCCACACTCGATAGCCTGGTGCAAAAGCAGACTGCGCCGCTCTGGATGGGATACAGAATTCCTGCCGCAGCCAAAGATCGCACCATGTGCTGCTTTGATTCCCTCGATAAAGGGGCATCAGCCTCAAACAAGTGCTGCATAGGCTGCAAGCTAGAGTCGGAAAGAGGCAGTTCATTCAATGGCACCGTCTCTGATTGTTCCCCGCCAGAGCCTCTGCCGTATGCATTTGTTTTTCTGCGGGCAGAAGGAAAGCAGATCACAAGAATCCGTGTCTACAGCGCAGACTGTCCGCTGGATTTTGCGGGGCTTCCGCTCTACTGGATGGAGGATGTTAAACCAGAACAGAGCGTGGAACTCTTGGCTGGCATGGTAATGGCCGGAGAGGCGGAGAGCACGGACCGGCATAGCGATCCAGCGCACCAGGCTGTGATGGCCATTGCCCTGCATGACGTTCCAGCGGCTGACGCAGCGCTGGAAAAGATGATTCAACCGAGTCAACGGCCGTCACTCCGCGAAAATGTCGCCTTTTGGCTGGGGGTAGAACGCGGGAAGAAAGGCCTTGAGCTTCTCCGCAAATATGTGCGCGATGACCCCGATGATCGCATGCGCGAAAAAGGCACGTTTGCATTTTCACAGAGCAAGGAGCCGGAAGCGCTGAAAGATCTGATCGGCATGGCCCGCCACGATCAAAGCCCACGGGTGCGGGGACAGGCGATTTTCTGGTTGGCTCAGAAAAGCAGCAGGAAAGCCGCGGAACAGATTACCGACGCAATTGAGAATGATCCGGAAACAGAAGTAAAGAAGAAAGCGGTCTTCGCGCTAAGCCAAATGCACGATGCCGATGCGGTGCCGCGCCTGATCAACGTCGCCAAAACCAACAAAAATCCCGTGGTGCGCAAGCAGGCCATCTTCTGGCTGGGACAGAGCAACGATCCGCGGGCGCTGGATTTTCTGGAAGAGATTCTAACGAAGTAAAACCTTTAACCACAAAGGACACGAAGGAATACAGAGGAGAACTGTCCCTTACAGGCGAAGTTCCTTTGTGATCCTTTGTGTCCTTTGTGGTTAATTCTTGTGAAGTTATTGAGGCAGGAACGTCCGCGTCAGATAGTCGCTCAGGCTCATGGTGATCATGATCATCAGCCAGAAAACCCCAGCTGAGATCGTTACTTTGGTGAGCTTGCTGCTGTAGTGGACGTGCATAAAGAAGAGAACGACCAAAAGCGCTTTAGCGACGGCGATGGTGAGGGCAACCACCGGATTCCATACACCCAGGTCCTTAAATGCGATACCCCAGGTAAGGCAGGTGCCTACCACCAAGCAAAGAAAAATTACCAGATAAAGACCGGGAGTGGGATGTGAATGTTCAGACATGTTCGTTTCTAAGTCCTTAAACTCCGTGTTGGTGCCGGCTGATCAAGTACAGCAAGGGGAACAGGAAAATCCACACAATATCGACAAAGTGCCAGTACAGTCCGCCCAGCTCAATGGGCGTGTAATAGGTTGGTCCGAACTCGCCGCTTTTGGCCCGCAAGGTCAGCCAAGCCAACAACCCTAACCCAATGATCATGTGGAACGCGTGCAGGCCAGTCATGAGGAAATAGAAGGAAAAGAAGATCTCCGTCTGCCTTGCTATCTGTTCAGCGGCGCTTTCAGGGGTGTTTGGATTGCCGTGCTCCTTGGGATCTCGAATTTCCTCGGCGATATTGCCCAGCGATTTATTCGTGGCGCTGCAGCCTCCCCAGGCATTGAAACCCTTGCCGATCACGTGGCCGGGGATGTGGCACTCGTCCCATTTGTCGTAATACTCCTTGGCTTTTACGCCAAGAAAGGCAGCGCCCAGGACCATAGTAGAGAGCAGCAGCCAAACTTGCATTCTGCGCTTGCCATTTTGCGCCGCCCAGACGCTCATGGCCATGGTAAAGCTGCTGGCGATGAGGATCAGCGTGTTGGCGAATCCCCAGGAGACGCTAATGCTGGTGCTGCCGGCGACAAAGGCCGGATAATATTTCAGCCGATAAATCAAGTAGGCGGTAAACAGCCCGCCAAACATCATGAGTTCAGTGAGCAGGAAAACCCACATGCCAAACGTGGACGCTTCCTGCTGCTGCTCCATGCTGTCAAACTGGTGCGCCAGCGCCGGATGATGATCGGTTGTGGTTGTCTGGCTAGTGGACAACGGTGACCTCCGCATCTTCTCCGTAGGCATACGGGTCTTTGGTGACAACCGGGATTTCATGGAAATTGTGCGTAGGCGGCGGCGAACTGGTTTCCCACTCTAAGCCAGTAGCCTGCCAGGGATTATTGCCCGCGATTTCTCCGTATTTCAGCGACCATGCAAAATACAGCAGCGGCAAAAGGAAGCCTACCGCCAGCACTGAAGCGCCCGCGCTGGATAGAACATTGAGCACCTGGAACTCCGGCGGATAGGCCCAATAGCGGCGCGGCATGCCCATGTATCCCAGAATGAATTGCGG
>JBARNL010000045.1:0-7104 GCA_049802955.1 Candidatus Angelobacter sp. | reverse complement strand
CCATCAACTCTCTGCTCGATAGCGGTTTCCTGATGCGTGATGGACTGAATGTTGCGCGGTTGCATTATGATCGAAACGACCGATGGTGGAAGTGGGGCGAGAAGATTCCCGATTCTACAGGCGCTCTGGCCGTGACTTCGTCCACTACCTGGGATGGATGCGTAGTGGCATTTTCCGGGCGGCAACGCTTTCATCTTGAGTTCCGCCTGCGCGGCCACCGCGATCCGGTAATGTTTCTGCACGAACGGGAAGCCGCATATGCCGACCAGATCATGGCTACTGAATCAGCCATGTCACTGGCGCGAGTTCTTATGAACCTGTCGAGCGCGGTTGGCGCACGATACTGCGCATTTCCGGTCGCTGATCCGTGGCTGCAGGATGAAGACTGGCAGTCTCTCATGCGTCCGCCGCTGTATCCTGACTTTTTCATGCTGCCTGAAACAGAGCTGCCGGAAGGACTGCCTGGTTTCCGCGAGATCCGCCTCACCGAAAATCGGGCGGTGTGGACTACGCTTCCAATGAAAGGCTCGCCGCTTGAGGTGGCATTCCATAGCACTGATGAGGAATTGAACCGCAACCGGCTGCGAAAGTTGATCGCGCTGGGCGAAAAATATTACGACCAGATGTATGAGAGCGGCCGCGGCGCCAATGGCTGTTACAGCAATGCAAAAGACGCTTTTTACAAAGCGATCGGATTAGCCAACGAGCTTGGATTGAAGGAAGAATCCGATGCGTTGTCGAAAAGACTGGAGCACATCAAAGCCGTGTTCCGAAGCCAGTTCTCATAAGTTTGCGGGCGGAGATTAAAGCCCCGTCAAATAAAAAAGTGCATGAGCACGAGAAGAGTAGGTGCTTGTTAAGCCAGGCGCAGATCGTGCGTTGTCCGGCGAATCATCTCTTTCTGCTGCTCCGTAATCTGGATGTACTTGAATCCGTATTGGAAGCCATGGCGATATCGGACCTCGGCTTTGATCTTCAATGGCTCTGTTGCATCTGGAAGCTGCAATTCCAGTTCAACAATTTCTCCAATATCAATGTTGTTGGGAATGGTTGCGCCCAAACCACCTTCAGCGATGTCTTTAGTCCGTCCAATCAGTGTTTCTTTGGTTCGGACAACAATTCGTAAATCCAAAAGATAACGCGTATGCGCACGAGGAAGGGTCCACGGATGCTGTTTGTTCTGGGACATGGCTCTTGAGAACCTTAACACAATGTTCCTTTTTCGGGACTTACTTAACGCGGTTCGTCTGCAAGCTTCCTGAGGGCCCATTCCGCGTGCTCTGCGATTACCCTGTCTGGTCCGTCCGCCAGCTTTTGCAAATCCGCTACAAAATCCTTGTTACCGCTGTTGCCCATGGCAATAGCCACATTCCGCTTCAGCCCAACAAATTTTGCCCGCTTCACCGGAGAGCCGCGAAATACCTGGCGATACGTTTCTTCAGCTATATGCGCAAGCCAGCGCAGGTCAGGATGGAAAAGCCTTTCCTGGGGTTGAAACTCAGGCAGGGAAGTGGGCAGCGCGTTGCCGGACTTGTTGTTCCACGGGCAGACATCCTGGCAGATGTCGCAGCCAAAGATCTGATGTCCGATGTCCGCCCTCAGTTCTTCCGGCACGCTGCCGCGCTTTTCAATGGTGAGATAAGCAATACAGAGCCGCGCGTCCAGCTTGCCCGGCGCCACAATGGCGTGAGTGGGACATGCGTCAATGCAGCGCGTACAGCTTCCGCAACGGTCAGCGGCCGGGGTGTCCGTGGGCAGCTCAAGCGAGGTAAGGACCACTCCAAGAAAAAGCCAGGAACCCATCTTCTGATGGATGATGCAGGTGTTCTTGCCAATCCATCCGATCCCGGCATACTTGGCATAAACGCGTTCCAGGATTGGCCCGGTGTCGACATAGCTGCGCGTTTCAATTGCAACGTTTTGCGCAGCGGCAACTTGTTTGATGGCCGCTTCAACCTGTCGCAGCCGCGGCAGCAGCGCGTCGTGATAATCCTTTGTTCCCCACGCATAGCGTGAGATCCAGCCTCGTTCCGGATCATTGGCGTCCACAGAATAAGGTTTGTCAGCGCTGTAATTTAACGCACAGACAATCATGGAACGCACCCACGGTACGGCGTTGGTGGCAGAGGCGCGGCGAAGTTCGCCTGATTCCGTTCGCGATTCCAGGTACTTCATTTCACCGGCGCGGCCTGCATCAACCCATTCAATGAAAGCGCCAAGCTCCGGCATGTCTTCTTTACTGACAGGCGCAATTCCGGCCAGATCAAAGCCGGCCTCAGCCGCTGCGTGCTTTGCCGCCTGCGCGATTTCCTCTGCGAATATCATCTTAAAGTTCGATTATCCCTCAATACGGCTGTCCGCCTGTCTCGAAAAGGTTCGGCAGGCTGGCTTGGCCAGAGAGTACTAAGGCCCGCTTTCTCTCTGAATCCAAAGAAAAATTTCAGCTTGCAGCTTATCGGCGCCAGATATCATCCTAATAAATAACTGAGCTGCTGTTTTTAGGAGACGTGTGTCAACGGCAGCTAAAGGAGTAAAAGGGCCTCATGCTTTGTACCTTCTGCGGGACTGAGAATCGTCCGGAATATAAATTTTGCGGCACTTGCGGTGTGCGCATGGAAAGGCGGCAAGTGGAGCGAAGGACCCACCAATCCGGAAGCACAAAATGTGCGGGTTGCGGCCATGTGAATGAGCCGGGCATGAAGTTCTGCGGCATGTGCGGTACTCGGATAGAACGCCGCATGGAAGAACGCCGCGGTTTGGCTGATGCTTCGCGCGCTGCTGCCATTGCAAATGCACAATTGCCGCCTCCGGATGTAAAACGCAGGTCAACAACACAGGTGGCTGAACTGCCGGAGCCGTCCGATGAAGCGCCTGTCACACTTCCTCGCAGGGGCGAACCAGCAATTTTCCGCAATGATCCTCTGCGCGCTGGAGCCGTGCGTGCCGAATCGGCGTCCAGCGAAGCGATTCGCCAGCAATCGGGAAACGCTGGTCGCATTAGCGGTCCCTCTTTTCTGGGTTTGAATTCTCAGCCGGACAGCAACAACGAGGTCGAATATCTGCTGGAGGACGAACCTTCCGGCAGCGGTTTGCGTAAGCTGCTCCTGCTGGTAATACTCGCTGCGATTCTTGGACTGCTTTTTGTGCAATGGCGATCAAGCTTTAGAGCTAGTCCGAAACCGGCTGTGCCAGCCAAATCAGATCCATCAACTCCGGCGAATGCGCCACAAGGAAACAATCGACCTTCTGGTCCAGTGGGACCCGCTGTAGCGGAGTCGCCTAAAGTTGCCGCCACTGGAGCCAATGCGGTTGCGGCCGGCGCTGCTTCTGAGGTGAAAGCGCCAAGGACCGAGCCTACAGCGCTGGAAACCACGCCGCCCAGTCCATTGGCTACTGGCTCAGACGAAGGCACGACCTCCGCAAAGCCCTCAATCGGAAAAGCCCTGCCTGATTCAGACGGAAAGGGCGCAGAAGATGCCCGAATTCCTGACTACAAGCCCAGTGCTGCTCTGGTGCGGGCCCAGCAATATATTCGCGGAACTGGTGGCGTACAGCAGAATTGCGAACAGGGCCTGCTGTATCTGCACGCAGCCACTGATAAAAGCGATCCCGGCGCAGCCATCCAGATGGGGGCCCTTTATTCCAGCGGACTCTGTGTGAAGCAGGACCGCGTAATGGCTTACCGATGGTTTAACTCAGCGCATGAACTTCAGCCGGCCAACATGTGGATACAAAGAAATATGGACGAGCTGTGGGCGCAAATGTCGTCCCAGGAACGCCGGCTGGCCGGTTACTAAAAACATTTAAATTCCCAGCTTCTTTACTTCTTCGTTGTAATACTTGCGGTACAGGATGTCCCATTCCTGCGTACCTTCAGTAATGGTGCGCTTCTGGCTTTCGATTTTTGCGCGCGCGGCTACATCAATCTTCGCTTCGGCGGTGAGCAACTCTTCCAGAATGCGGCGTGCTTCCATGCGGATGGTATTCGGATCTTCGATGAACTCAACGTCATCCAGCGTAGCCAGCGCGTCAGCCACGCTGTGAGCAAGCCTGTTTACCTTGTCGCGAGAAAGTCTCACAGCACCGCCTTATACTTGCGCACCAGTTCGCCTTTAACTTTCTTGAACATCTCCTGATAACTGGCGCCGGCGCGCTGCATTTCATCCTGGTATTGCTCCAGGATCAGGCGAACCTCGTCATTGATGCGATCTTCAAGTTGCAGCTCTTCCAACAGCGCATTGTTCAGCGCGGCTGAAACCGCCGGGACATTCTTGGTTTCAATAAAATCGCCGGCAATAAGTTTTTGGGTTACCTGGCGGGCTAAATACCCGACATATTCTTTGGAAAGGAGCATGCTTTTTTAGAGGGTATCTGCTTGAAAAGAATAGTGTAGCACATCCGGCTCTCCCTTACCGAGAACGGTCGGACACAGTTGCTGCCACGGACTGCCGCATCAAACGCAGAACATCTGTTCTCTGGTTCCACTGATATTTTGGATCCGACGAGAAGTAGTCTTTGTGCAATTGGCAATCCATATTGATGTTGTTCTAACCTATCCGCTGGGGATTGAAAATGTTTCGCAAGCTTGTTGCTTTGTTCATGCTTCTGGCAGTGCTCGCCTCTCCCGCTTCCGGTTTTGATAGCTACTGGCATTCTGAAGCCACGCGCAAAGTGGCTGACGCATTCGGATTCAGTGAAGACTCGCGCAAGATCATGCAACTCGGCAACTTCTCTCCAGACTTTTTTGGGCCTGTATCCGATTTTGCCGCAAACACGCTCCACGGGCAGGGGCTTATCGCGCTCAACCAGTATCTGGGAAAAAGCGCACAAGATCGCGATGCCGCCATTTTTCTTCACTTTGACAATCTTAATGGTGAATTGGACCGCAATTCTAAATTCGATGCCATATTCAATCGCCTGCTGACAAATACCCAGTGGGTGATTGGCGGTTACATCAAGCAGACCAATGCTGACGAGCGCACCCGCAAGACAATGACGCTGATTGCGCTTGGCGCTTCGCTCCATGCCATCCAGGATTTCTACAGCCATTCCGACTGGATTCATCATGATTTCAATAACACGGCGGTCAAACTCGTTCGTCTCCCTTCTGGTGAGCTTCGCGCGCCCACATGGTTTGAGTGTCGCGACCAAGTGGGCGATCCGGAAAAGTGGCCCTTCCAGGTCAAGACCGGCATTTATCCTCCTGTCGCAGGCGCCGTGAATACTCACACGCACATGAACCACGATAATTCTCGCCTGATCTATAGGGAGTATGAAACTGCGGGCCAGCCACTCGTCTCCCAGGCCAAGTATCACGAAGCAGGTGCGGTGCCGGCCCATGAACAGGACGAAGCCTCGGCCCTGGCTCATCAGCAGATGGCATACAACACGGCCATTGCGGCAAGCATTGAGTGGGTAAAAAAAGTTGAAGAGTACAGTGATGCCAAGGCTGCCATTGAATCGGCAAAAAGCTGGCGGTTGAAATTGAAAGATCCCAAACTTGTGCGAGAGTTGGAAGCCGGCCAGATTACGGAGATGGCGCTCTCCTGCGCAGCCGGAAAATGGGATGGCGAAGACCCGCCCGGAGATCGTGGCGTGCTTTGCAAAACCGTGCTTGATCAAACCATCACTCCGAGTTCCGCTTCCAGCGCGGCGAATATTGAATCCATCATTGTTGGCCTGGCTGCCGGTGCTGCCTTTCCTTTGGCGCTGAAATATACCGGCAAATTTTGGGACGTTCATCGCCAGTATCATCTTTTAGATCACCTCGTCGCCGGGATCGGATCTGCGCGCCATTACAGCCAGAAATAAATGCGCGAATTGGCTAGCTTGATTCGCCCAGCTTAATTCGCGCAGATTGATTCACAAAGACCCGCACTGTTCTAAGTTGTGAACCGCCAACGCTCGCTGAAGCATCAGTATTGTTGCATCACATAAGGAATCTTTTGGTCCCTTTCTCGATTCTTGATCTCGCCTTCGTCGCGCAGGGATCCACCCCGGCCGACGCCCTGCACCGTTCTCTTGATCTGGCGCAGCACGCTGAGCGCTGGGGTTATCGCCGCTTTTGGCTGGCGGAGCACCACAACATGGTTGGCATCGCCAGCGCCGCTACTTCCGTCGTCATCGGATACGTTGCCGGAGGCACCAGGATCATCCGCGTTGGCGCTGGCGGAATCATGCTGCCCAATCATTCGCCTATCGTTATTGCAGAACAATTTGGCACGCTCGAATCGCTCTATCCCGGGCGCATCGATCTTGGACTGGGCCGCGCTCCCGGCACGGATCAGCGGACCCTGCGCGCTCTGCGCCGCGACCCCAGCAGCGCCGATAGTTTTCCCCACGACCTGCGTGAACTTCAGGCGTTTCTCGGTCCGCTGCAACCCGGACAAACGGTCCAGGCCGTCCCCGGCGCCGGCCTAAATGTCCCCATCTGGATTCTCGGCTCCAGTCTTTTTGGCGCGCAGCTTGCCGCCGAGTTCGGCCTGCCCTACGCGTTCGCGTCTCACTTCGCGCCCGACGCTCTCATGCTGGCGCTCCAGGTTTACCGCAGGGAATTCCAGCCATCGGCCCAGCTTCAGAAGCCCTACGCCATGGTCGGCGTGAATGTAATAGCCGCCGATACCGATGCCGAAGCGCAGCGACTTTTTACTTCTGCGCAGCAAGCTTTCACCAATGCCGTGCGCGGCACCCGTCGCCAGCTTGCGCCGCCCATCGACAACATTGAGCCTTATTGGTCGCCCATGGAAAAAGCGCAGGTTTCCAACATGCTGGCCTGCTCTTTTGTCGGCTCGCCACAAACCGTCCGCGCCGGACTGGAAAAATTCATTCAGCAAACCGGCGCTGATGAACTTATGGTTGCGTCCGCTATCTACGACCATTCGGCGCGACTGCATTCTTATGAACTTCTGGCAGGGATCGCAGAGTCCCAGGCCGACGGTTATCTGCCACCCCCTCCCCTACCTCAACCCCAAAAAATATAGATTTAGCCGATTCAACCCCCGGGGATGACTCGTCATTTCCTATTTCTGAATCCGTGTCATCCGTGGTGAGGTTTTGCCTTTCCGATCTCGGCGATGACGGCGATCTCGCGCGATCTCGGCGATC
>JBARNL010000044.1:0-2710 GCA_049802955.1 Candidatus Angelobacter sp. | reverse complement strand
GGGCAGCACGGACGGGACTGTCACTCTTGCTGAGCAATTCGGGGCAAAGGTATTCGTGGAACCGTGGAAAGGCTTTGCGCGGCAGAAAAACTCGGCGTTGGAGAAGGCGACGTGCGACTGGATTCTCTCGCTCGACGCCGACGAAGAGGCGAGCCCGGAACTGGCGGCAAACATCAAGGCGCTGCTGGCGTCAAGTACGCCGCAGTTTGCGGGATACACGATGAATCGCCGCAACCTTTATTTCGGCAAGTGGATCAAGCGGAGCGGTTATTATCCTGACCCCAAGCTGCGGCTGATCCGGCGCGGCGCTGCGACCTTTGAACTGCGCGACGTGCATGAAGACATGAAGATGGCGGGCGAACTGGGCCACCTGAAAGGCGACATCATCCATCATGCTTATCCGACGCTCGAAAGTTTTATCGAGCATGCGAACCGGTATTCGTCGCTGGGCGCAGATATGGTGGCGCGGGAGCGCAAGATTGGGTTCAGCGTGGTGAATATAGTTTTGCGCCCGCTGGTGCGATTTATCTGGGCATATTTTTTTCGCGGCGGCTTTCTGGATGGCCGCGAAGGACTGCTGGTGCTGATGAATCATGCAGCGTACGTGAGTTGGAAATATGCCAAGGCGTGGGAAAACTCGAACTTAACCACAAAGGACGGGAACCCTACCACGGAGACACAGAGGCCCGGAGAACAGCAAGGGCTTTACCACAAAGGACACGAAGGTACACAAAGGAAAAACTAACCTAAATAACGAGTGACACGGATAGAGATCAGGCAATAGGAAGATCGGGGAACAAAACCTACCGTGGAGACACAAGAGGCACCGAGAACAGCAAGAACTTAAACACAAGGTCGAAAAACCAATTTTCATGAGCTTGCGTGGGCCGGAGGCCCTGGATGACAAAGCACACGAAGGAACGCAAAGGAAAACTAATCGCAGAGAAGAGAAGTGCTCCTTCGTGTCCTTTGTGGTTAACCCCTGCTGTTCTCCGTGCCCAGGGTTTTAGTACTCCACGCTAACCAGAAAGAGTCCGCTGGCGGGGGCGGTGGCCGCGGCGGCGGAGCGGTCACGCAGTTCAAGAATGCGTCGAACGTCTGCGACGGTGAGGCTGCCTTTGCCGACCATGAGAAATGTCCCGACAAGATTACGGACCATGTGGTGGAGAAATCCGTTGCCGCGAACGGTGTAGATCAATTCGTCGGCGCGGCGCTGCCATTGGGACTCAAAGATAGTTCGAACGTTGTTGATTTCAGGTTCCGCCTTGTCCATTTCAAGTCCTGCGCTATTCCTTGCAAGGCTCTCTTTGTCAGAGGCAAGGGCTTTGCTGCGCGCAGGAGTTTCTTTGCGTTTTTCCGGATCAACGGCGGCGAAGCTGGTGAAGTCATGCTCCCCTTCGACAAGAGCGGCGGCCTGGACTATGCGCGATTCGTCGAGCGGATAAGGATGGTGGTAAACATAGCGCGCCTGGAATGGCGAGCAAATTGCTCCACGATAGATGTGGTAGCGGTAAGTTTTGGCGACAGCCGAGCGGCGCGCGTGAAATTCAGGCGGCATTTCTTCGGCGGCAAGAACGCGGATTGAGCGGGGAAGTATGTCATTTAGCGCGCGAACCAGATTGTCGACCGGAATAGGAGAATCGGTAGTTACGGTAGCGATTTGAGCGAGTGCGTGGACGCCTGCATCGGTGCGGCCAGAGCCTTGCGGCAATGTTTTTTCTCCGGTGAGGTGTTCGAAAGCGGACACCAGCGTCCCCTGAACGGACAGCCGGTCGGGCTGGACCTGCCAACCGGCGAAGTCGTGGCCATCGTAAGCCAGCGTTAGTTTGAGATTTCGAGGCAATCTGGCACCTGATATTTAAAGCGGCCGAAAACGAAAATTACTATGCGCCTTTCGTATGCCCAACACTTTTTAACGCCTAAAGCGGCACTGAGCCGATATACTAACGGGTTTCCGCAACACTGGCTGTTCGAATCTGGAACCGCAGAGGGTATTCCCGCGTATCTTAATGAGCAAAGGTGACGGAAGCTGAAAATTACAGTCTCTATAAATTATCAATCAGGCGAGTTACAAAAGATCTGGAGAAAAAGAATGTCTGTAGGATTTATCCGCAGTAATGTTGTTAGAAAAGTAGTGTCTGTGGTGTGTCTATTGACTTTCCCGGCAGTAGCGCAGCAAGCAAATACCGGGCTATCAATGCAGGCGACGCCAGTTGGGCAGGCGACGCCAGTTGGGGAACAGCAGCCGGCGGCAAGTGGGAGCCAGCAATCGGCAACGACGCAACAAGGCGGCCAGTCTCAACCCGGCAAGGCGCCGCTGCCAGAAGCTCCGCAAGTCAAAAAGTTACCGGAGCCCACGCACGTGGATTATTCGAAACCCGCGCCACTGCTCCCGAATCCTCTTGCGCGGTATATCCCGCGGGATGTGCCGCCCCCGGCTTTCACGAACGCTCCAAAGATAGAGCAGCTCGTCCAAAACGGAAAGTTGATGCTCTCACTCAATGATGCGATTGCTATTGCGCTGGCGGATAACCTTGACATCGCCGTGGCGCGATATAACCTTCCGATTGCGGATACGGACATTTTGCGCACCAAGGCCGGCGGATCGTTTCTGGGTGTGAACTCAGGCGTTGTTTCTAACACTCCCGGCGGCGGTCAGGGGGGAGTGGGATCTGGAATCAGCGGCGCCGGCGCGGGCGGAACCACGGCT
>JBARNL010000043.1:0-5696 GCA_049802955.1 Candidatus Angelobacter sp. | reverse complement strand
GTTGGAAGCCGGGCCATGTACGCGATGGCTGGGCGGAAATCCAATGCCTTCTATCGAGACGGCTTTGCTGACGCGGTCGGGATAAATTCCGGAATAATGCAGCACGACGATGCCGCCGAGCGAATGTCCGGCAAGGCGGATAGGAAACTCGTCAATGATATCCAGCAGCGCGGAAAGATCGAGCACATGCTCCGCCACGCTGTACATTGCGCCGGGGGCCCATGCGCTGTTGCCGTGTCCGCGCAGATCCAGCGCATAAACGTGATAGTGCTCGCGCAAAGAACGCGCCACCCAGTCCCAGTTGCGGGCGTGGTCAAGACCGCCGTGGACAAGCACCAGCGCGGGCTTGCCGTCCTGGCCGTAATCCCAGAACTGCAGCTTTAGCCGGTCAGAATAAAAAAAATGCGAGATTGGTTCCATGTTGGTGGTTATGTAACCAAGCATTCTAACTGGTCGGTGCCTGGTGGTGCGATTTTAGGATTTGTAATCCTTCGGCTCGCGCATGCGGCCCCCGCGTTACGTGAGGTTCCTTGACACCACTTTCCGCAGACTTTAGACTCCGTTCCTCACGCGATTGCATCTGATCGCCGACGATTAGCATTTGCGGTACGCAGCAAAAGAATTTTTCTGGAGTCTCTTTCCCTATGGCCCTGTTGATGAAACCTCGCATGCATGCGATAAAAAGAGGAGCAATGTACCATGTCATCACGCACGATCAAAATCTTGTCAGTCCTGGCGCTGTCTGTTTGCGCGTTGGGAATGGAGGCCCAGATGTTGCCTAATCCTTACGGCCCGCCAATCACGGTGGAAAACGCGAAGAAAGCTGCGGCTGCCGCGCTGGCGGAAGCCGTGAAAAATCACTGGGTAATGGCCGTTGCCATTGTTGATCCTAACGGCACGCTCGTTTATTACGAGAAGACGGACAACACGCAGATCGGCAGCGCCAATGTTTCCATCAACAAAGCGCGTTCGGCGGCTTTGTATAAGCGTCCCACCAAGGCATTTCAAGATGCGCTGGCCGCCGGCGGCGCCGGCATACGCGTGATGGCGCTGGAAGGCGCTGTGCCCGTCGAGGGCGGAGTGCCGATTCTTTTGGAGGGCAAAATTATCGGTGCGATTGGCGTTTCCGGCGCCAATAGTGACCAGGATGGCCAGTGCGCAACGGTGGGAGCAGCCGCCATCAAGTAGAAATCGCTCATTAACTTGTTAGCGACAAGGGCTGTAACTTTCGGGAAATCTGGTAGTGTCCTTTGACTGCTGTCATGGACACTACCGAAAATCTGACCAAGCAAACTCCTTCCTCGCGGCGCACTGCTTGCCCTTTTTCTGCCGCCTGTGTAAGCATTCTTCGTCATTGTTCCCGCACGCTCGGAGGCACATGCGTTCTATATTTTTTCTGCTCGTATTTGTTCCCGCTCTGGCCGGGGCACAGATGAAACCCGGCCAGCCGCTGGATTCATCGCAAAAAGCTTCGCCGCAACCGGGCTCGCCACAGCATTTCAAGCTGCCGGCCACGCCCAAGACCGTTGCCTGGGGTTATTACGATGCCGCCGCGCCGCCGGTGCTGCGCATTCATTCCGGTGACACTGTGGAGTTTGACACGCTGATCACCAACAGCCCCACGGGGCTGGAAAAAGCCGGTGTTCCGCCAGACCAGGTGGAGCAGAGCCTGCGTGATATTTACAAAGAAGTAACCAATAAAGGTCCCGGCGGACATATCCTGAATGGGCCGGTCTATGTGGAAGAAGCCGAGCCCGGCGACACCCTGGAAGTCCGGATACAAAAAATCGATCTAGCCATCCCCTACGCTTACAACGCGTTTGGCCCCACGCGTGGCTTTCTGCCGGAAGACTTTCCTTATCGCAAGATGAAGATCATTCCCTTGGATAAAGACCGCATGATTGCCAAATTCGCGCCCGGCATTGAGATTCCGCTGCATCCGTTTTTTGGCAGCATGGGCGTGGCTCCGCCGGAAGCCTTTGGCCGCATTGACAGTGCGCCTCCCAGCCTGCACGCCGGCAATATGGATAATAAAGAACTCGTCGCCGGGACCACGCTGTTTCTGCCGGTGCATGCGCGCGGCGCGCTGTTTGAAATTGGCGACGGACACGCCGGCCAGGGCAATGGCGAAGTGGATATCACCGCGCTTGAAACTTCCTTGGTCGGGACGCTCGAATTTATCGTGCACAAGGGCACGGGCCAGAAATATCCGCGCGCTGAAACGCCGACGCATTACATCAGCATGGGCTTTCATCCTGAGCTGCATGAGGCCACGCGGATCGCCGTGCGTGAGATGATTGATTTCCTCGTCAGCGCCAAACACATGACCCGCGATGACGCTTACATGCTGATCAGCGTCGCGGGCGACGTAGACATTACCGAACTGGTGGACGGCAATAAGGGCGTCCATGTAATGATGCCGAAAGCTATTTTTGTGAAGTAGCTATGCAGCGCGTCGTCATCCTCGGGCGCGGCGGGGCCGGCAAATCAACTCTGGCACACCAACTGGGTGACATCACCAGATTGCCGATAGTTGAACTCGACAAGATTTTCTGGCGGCCCGGCCTTCTTTCCACACCTCGCGATGAGTGGATTCTTTTGCAGCAGAAGCTTGTCCATGAAGAAAAATGGATTATGGATGGCGACTTTGGCCCTTATGATGCGGTGGAGGAACGGCTGCGGGCAGCGGACACAATTGTCCTGCTGGATTTTTCGCTGCTCCGCTGCGCCTGGCGTGCATTCCGCCGGTCCCGCGAACGCGCCGACTTTTGGCGCTGGGTGCTGGCGTGGCGCCGCCGCAGCCGGCCCGTTCTTCTGCGCGCCATCGCTCTCCACGCGCCCACGGCCCGTCTTTATACACTGCGTGGGCCCAGAGCAGTGGTGCGGTTCATTGCAGACGCAACCCGCGATACGCGAAGCTCAGGCTAAAGCAATCCATGTCTCCCGTTGCCCCTGGTAAGCCGCGTCAGTTTAGGTCAGCTAACAGCGTCGACGTAAGCGCCGTGCTGCTGCAGGCATTGAGCGAGCAGTTCAGGATCAGAAACAACGTACGATTCTGACCGGCGGCGAAGGTAAGCGGGCCGGTGTCAAAAGCGATATTGAGCGTCTGGAAGTCGGTAAAGACCACGTGATATGTGCCGGCAGTGAAGCTCAGGTATTGCGAGGGGCTATTCTCGCTGATGGTCATGGGTGTAATCGCGGGCGTGCCGCCGGCCGCCGTGCCGCTCGGCAAAATGTAGACATCGAATGGAGTGAAGACACTGCCGTCCACAATACGCAGTTTGAAGTTACCGGCCGCTGGTGGCGTCGTATCATCAGTAATCAGGCTGGGTTCACTGCTGAACGGCCCCCATCCTTCAAACAGCAGCGTGCTCTTGGCGTTTTCCGGGAACGTCGCCATAAAGGTTTCATTGGGCGGATTGGCCCAGCCTTGTAGCATCACCTGGTGGGCTCCAGCCGGAACCGCAACATAGCCGGTATTCTTTAGGAAAGTAACGCTGCTCACCACAGGAGCGCCATCGACAAGTACATTGATGGGGTTCTCGCTCGCATTGCCATTGACTACGCGAAGACTCGCCGTCGCAGCCGGCGTGGGGCTCGGACTAGGCGTGCTGGTCATGCTGCTATTTCCACCGCAGCCGCACAGCAGCAATAGGATCAGGAATAGCGTGCATTTCTGAGGAGCCATCATCAACCGCCTCTGCGGTTGGTCATATTTTTAACACATAGCACTGGTAGTCGACCAGAGATGGTTTTTTCCGGGCCGCGCTTCGGTGCGGCCTTCTTCTTTGCAATAATGCTGTAAGACATCTTTACCAGAGAGGACGGGAACGACATGCGAATGCTGGTGCGCTGGCTTATTAATGCTGTGTCTTTGCTGATTGTCGCTTACATAGTTCCCGGCTTTGAGTTGCACGGCTTTGCGGCCGCGCTGATCGCAGCTATCGTCTTCGGGATTGTAAACGCCACGCTTGGGCTGGTCCTGAAAATCATAACTTTCCCGTTGACGATCGTCACCTTCGGCTTCTTTTTAATTGTGATTAACGCCATCATGCTTAAGATGGCAGCCTCGGTCACTCCGGGATTTGTCGTCCATACCTGGACTGCGGCGCTGATTGGCGCGATTGTGCTGAGCCTGGTCTCTACGTTTCTGCACTGGCTGATCAAAGACAATCGCCGGATCGAAACCCGGCGCTAGGACGGAAGGACCTTGTGCTTTCCTTTTAAAGATCACGCTATCTATAAACCGCGTTAGGCCCGCAAAGATCCCAGCTTCTTCACCACAGCGTGCAAGTCATTTTGCTGAAATAGTCGTATCGCCGCGATTCCCGCCGCTCCTGCCTCCGCACACTGCTGAGCATTTTCCAGCGTGATTCCACCAAGCGCCCAGACCGGCATCGGTGGTCGCGCTGCTTCTGTGCGATGGCAAATCTGCCGCAACTGCTCCAGGCCTTCACGATTTGCCGACCCATTTTTTTCAAACACTGGCCCAAACACAGCAAAGCTTGCACCATGTGACTCGGCGCTCGCCACCTCAGCAGCCGAGTGCGCGGAAACCCCAATCACCGGTTCGCTCCTGTCCGCGCGCGCAAAAATCGTACGCACCTCGCTGGCCGATAAATCATTCGCCGGAAGATGAACGCCTTGTGCTCCGCAAGCCAGCGCCACATCAGTTCGCGAATTGATGAGCAGTTGCGTACGCGAGCCGCCAAGCACTGCCATGATTTTCAGTGCGAGTTCTTCCAACGCCCGCGTTTCAAGGTCTTTCTCGCGCAGTTGTATGTATTCCAAGCCTGCCGCCGCGCACTCGGCAATTTTTGCCAGCAGCCGGCTTTCCTGCTCTCGGGCGTCGCCCGGAAACTGCCGCCGATCTGTAATGTAGTAAAGCTGCAGGGCCATTGGCCAGCATTGTAATTGCCGCGCCGCCAGGCATCGCAGGCAACTTGGCATCCGCAAAATTACTCTCTTAAGAATGCCTCTCACGCTGCAGCTTGTATGGCTCTTTGCGGTCGCGCTCCCCGTCGCCTGCATCGCCTGGACCGTCACCCATGAAGAACTTTTCCGTGAGGCTCGCGAATATTGCGTCCGCCAGAGTGAGGTTCATCCCAACCCCGCGTGCCGAAAGTTTTTCTTCCTCTTCACCTGCGAATTCTGCTTCAGCCATTACGTCACGGCGTTTTTCCTCTTTCTCACCCATTACAAGCTGCTGTTCAATGACTGGCGCGGCTACTTGATTGCGCTTTTCGCCCTCGTCTGGATCGCCAACCAGTACATGAGCATTTATGCCCACTTGCGGCTCGATATCCGCAAAGATCGCGTCGAAATCAAGCACGTGGAAAAGAAAGTGGAAGAGTTGGAAGAGAGAAAAGCGGCTTAGACTAGCTTTCTTCAATCCCGAGCGCAGCAAGGGATCTCTATCAGTTCAAAAGAATGTCGGGGCCAGCCGCGAATTGACGCGAATGCATACGAATTGAAACTAAATTCTTGTTCATTGATTTGATTCGCGGCTAAATATCTTCGTCGGTTTAGGGCTCCCTCTCCCGCTTCGCGGGATCGAGATTTTAGAAAACTACGGCAGTGTCTTCGCAATCTCCGGGCCTTCGTCTGCCGTGTGTTTCGTCGGTTGAAGATGGAACCTGGTCAGGCCTTCTTTGAGCACTTCAAACGCTTCTTCCGGCGTATCCACCATCGTAAAG
>JBARNL010000042.1:0-6920 GCA_049802955.1 Candidatus Angelobacter sp. | reverse complement strand
CTCTACCACTCTTAGCATGCTGTTCCTGTGAAATAGCCTCACTGCCATGGAAGTGACTCGCTTCCTGTGCGAGGGGACTTAATTTAGGTAATCTTGTGGGCTGTTCAGATGCACAGCGAACGACAATGTCCTGCACATAACTTGGTCAAATAATGGGAATGCTCATACGAAGTTCAACCCGGTCATGCTTTCGCTGCCTGTGTTCGCTGTTGTCCTGTTTCAATCACCAGCGTGTTAGCCGCGGGCCCTGAGACTGTCGCCTTTTGCGGTGGTGTTCCCGTCATCCGAAGATTGATCAGGTTGTTCATCGCATCAAACCAGAACGGCGCGCCCAATGTCACCGCGAAAGCGGTAAGCACCAAGCCGGCAAGCTTCAATAACCACCAACCGATATCCCCAGTGAACGCCTGTTTTACACCAAACCAAGACGGCACTGACTTCCAGCCGAGAGGCAGTACTGAAAGCTGATCCTTTGCCTGTTCCGGCGTGGTTTGGGAATTCGTTTTACTCGCAGCGGCGACCACGGTATCGCGCAGAGCGGAATTCTGCCACAAGGCGCGAAACACGGCAAAGCTGTCTGCATTCACTGCGACTACGAGAGCGAATGCGATAGCGAGTAGGATTTTCTGTGCCTTTCGCTTGTACCACCCTGAAACCCGATCCATCGTCGTGTCGAACCATTTTTCAACTTCCCCGCGAATGGCCTGTGCGTCATTCCCGGCACGATCTGCAAGCGCCTTAAGCTTGCTTTTGAGAGTGCCTTCAGGAAGGCTCCGGATGAGAGCAGCATAGTCCGGGCTTCCAACCTGCTTTGCCTTTAGGATTTCCTCCAGCACAGTTGAAAAGTACTGTGCTGGAATGTAGGAAGGCTTCTTCTCGTCGGTGCCAAGCCCCTGAATGAGAGCATGGTCATAGAACTGCGTTGCGAGATCCGTATAAAGCTGGGCGCCAAAGTTTGCATTCGGTGCTGGAGGTACTCCATTTGCAGGCTGCTGCGGCTGATTCGACAGCATGCGAGCGATGGCGCTCTCGAGAGTCTTGGCGCGAAGATCAAGTTTAGCAGCAATGAACTCCTTTACTCCTGAGCACAGCACTGCCAGGATGAAGTACATGAAGGTCATTCCGATAAAGACTGCAATCACGGTCTGAAACATTGGATCAACCTCTCTGCGACTATGCGGTTGCCGCTTTTGCTTTGATCGTCTCACCGACTCGTAGTGAGTAACCAGGGTCGAGTTGCTGAAATTCAACGAGAATTTCATGGATGTTATAAGGATTCGTTGGCTCTCCTGCCACCGTATTGTGGACAACCTGAAACACGTGCTCCAGCCCCTGAGCATCATCGATATCCATATCGACCATCCACTCGCCCGATTCGGGATTGTTTGAAAGTGTGAGCTGCAGATTGCCGTAATGATCGAACGTCTTATAGCTGGCCGCACGCTCGAAACCGGGAAGGGGATCGTGCAGCGCATCGCTTACCGAATGCAGAATGCCCGCAGTCTCACTGCGTTTGCACTCGCTCGGAAGTTCGGGTGAGACTTTGGCGAAAAGGCGATCACCATGCAGATCCACCATGTCCAGCAGATAGGAAAGAGCCGGTTTCCCACTGCTCAGCAACGTCTGCCTCGCCTTGGCAACTAGGTTCAGCAGTCCAGCACAGAGAATGTCTGGAAGGACCGGAAAAAGGTCAACACCCTTCTTACCTCCAATGACCAGCGAGGATTTCTGTAAAAAATCCCGTAGATCGGGTAGGAGATCTTTCATGTCCGGCCGCTCCATTGATGTGACACGGTTGGGGTTGACCGGCAGGACAATGTCCATGGTCAAATCGCCGGAAGCGGGGATGTTGATGAACTGCGACACAGGCTGATACGAGGGTGAATCTATCTCCAGCAGATAGCGTCCCTGTGGAGTGCGCATAAGCCCTTGTAACTGAATGGTGTTCCCGCCCGGCAGGTTAGGAAAAAACCGGTTCTCCATTAACTGCTGGTTTTTCAGAATGACCGTGACGTTTTCCGCAACATCCTGCTGGTACACGTTTACAACATTCAAATTAAGTATGCCGTTGCTGTCGGCCATAATCTCTCCTTTTTAGTGACCTGCGCCGGCCGCGGCCGCCTTTGAGAGCTCGGTCACGGCATTTTGCACAGCTTTGAAAGCCTGGGCAGAAATCGTAAGGCTCGGATTCACCGCCAAGGCGCCGGGGATAGTTGAACCGTCCACGACATAAAGTCCTGGAATGACATCGGTGCTTCCTGCAGGTTTCGCACCATCGTAAACGCGGCCAAACTCGTCCACGACGCCACTGCGGTTGTCAGCGCCAATCGGGCAGCCTCCGAGCGGATGAGTGCAGACCACCTTCTTTCCGCCCAGGGCGAGGCCTTTCCACAATGGGAACGGGACAAACTTTCCATCCGCAGCCTGCATACTGCCTGCAATCTGTCGCAGAATGGCCTCAAGCTCATCAAAAACCGTTTGGCTCTTGACGCTGTAGTCAAGCACAAGATTGTCATTGTCCAAACGGAACTGGCCGTCCGAATTGTCCTGGCCCATTGCATTGAAGAAATAGATGTCTGCGACCATCTCAGCTTCGGTCATGTTTTGATTCGGGTTGGTATTGTCGCTCACAAAATCCGCGAAGTCGCTCATTCCGGTTTTGAAGGCAACACCCAATGCATTGAAGAACGGATTTACATCCTGTGCCGTCGCCAGGACCTCCAGCGTGCGTCGTGTTAGCTCGGCAAAAAGCGATGGAACGCCGCAGTCCTCCACGGTGTAGAAGCGATTGTTCTTTACAATCTCCACGTGCGAGGTATTGATGGGCCCGCGTGCGCTATACACTGGGGTTTTGGTTTTGTAGACGAACCCGGAGAAATCCCCATTACTGGAAAACTTCGATCCTATTGCAGGGCTGATGTTCAGATTGCCTGCCGATCGCAATAGGATCTCCGTGCTGCCTTGCGTTCCACCAGCAAGAATTACCGCCTTCCGTGCCTGCACATCCTGACCATCGTCGTCTGCGTCATGGTAGTGCACGTTGTAACCAATATCATCCGCTCTCTTGATCTCGATCACCTTGGCTTGAGTCATCAACTGCACTTTGCCCGTCAGGAGAAGTTTGCTGAAGAGCGTCTTATTCAAGGTATGGCGTGCCTGAGGGAGGCAGCCGAGCATGCAACGGCCCTGGCGTTCACAGAACGTGTGCTGACTCAGACCCGGTTCGCGGCTTATCGTGGAAGGATCGGTGAGGTCGCCTTCGAACTCGTTGACAGATAATTCAAGTGGTGACCAGCGGGCCGACAAACTGGGATCAGTTGCAAGGCTGGTCGCGGCATCGCGTAACATTCGTGTTCGATCGAGATATAAGTAATCGTCATTCGGCCCAAGATGTGCAAGTCGCCCCTGTTCCGGCGGCTTATTGCGATCCTGAAATCCAGGAAGCGGTATCTTGGTAACAATTTTATTGAAGTTGCCCCGGTTCGATTCCATCCAGAAGCGCGCGTCGGAAAAGTTCTGGTCGTTCAGGTTGAGACCGATCTGCTGAAGAATTTCGTTACGTGGGCGGAGATTCACGCCAGAATAGATAAGCGACCCACCGCCTACGCCGTTCGCCGTCAGAATATGTATGTTGTCGTACCGGGAGTATTCGTAGAGTCCCTTGTGGTTCAGGTCGCTGCGCACAGCCTTGAAGAAGTCAACAAGCCCTTTAGGCGCGTGGTCAGGCCGGGGCCAGTACTGGACTAGATGCCCGTTCTGTTTTGCCCAGTCGGCCAGCAAAGGCTTACCAGTTGGTTTACCGAGGCCTTCCGGAGAGACAAAGAAGCCGCCACGTTCCAAAAGCAGTACTTTGTGACCCATGTTGGCAAGTTGAGTGGCGGCAATAGTGCCTCCAAATCCGGTTCCAATGATGACTACGTCGAAGATTTCTTTCGGCATGGTAAGCTCCTGCCCGTTTTGGGCAAATTGACGCTGTGGCGACAAAGCACGGAACGGACAACGGTCGCCGTCTTACACTTAGTGCTGCCACTCCGAAAATTGTTACAGGAAAAATGACCAAACACCGCCAGTTATAAGAACGTATAGCAAGGATCTTTCCCTGCTAATGACTTGCCGATTAAAAGAACTTTCTTATCTACACGACTGTAACGGTTCTGCATATCCGATCACTATCTCGGTATGGCCGTGGCGTAAACTGCCGAAGAATTTGAGGAGGATCCCTTGCTCCCACAGCTTAATTCCGATCCGAACTCTCGCGTGAATGTTCAGCAAACTGCTTTTTCCCAGGATGTACTCGGTCGGTGGATCTGTAGCTCTTGGGATGAAGTGAACGGGAACGGCGGCGACCCATTCGATGTCGTCGTTATTGGGGCGGGCATGTACGGCGGCTACATTGCTGACAAACTTTACCGCTATGGCGAGAATGTTGGCCTCCGCATTCTGATAGTCGAAGCGGGCTCATTTCTGGTCCCGACGCATGTGCAGAACCTTCCACGGCTCGGGCTCGGCGCACCCACTGAGCAAGTTGTGGCGAACAACGGACAGGATCCGGGCACCCAGAATCTAGTCTGGGGGCACCCGTGGCACAGCAATCAGGATTTTCCCGGATTGGCCTACTGTGTCGGAGGTAGATCACTATTTTGGGGCGGATGGTCGCCGCGTTTGGTGTCTGCCGACTTGGGTGTCCAGCCGGCCAATCAGCCGACGTGGCCCAACGACGCCGCTGCATTTCTCAATGCTAATTATGAGTCCGTCGAGCTCGAAATGGGCGTCAAACCCACTGCAGACTACATTTCCGGACCTCTATTTGAGAAGTTGAAATCACGCTTCGCAACGGTGATTGGCGGCGGTCAACTCATAGAAGATGCGCCGTTAGCAGTTGAGGGACAATCTCCCGAATCAGGGTTGTTCCCATTCGATAAGTACAGCAGTGCATACCTGCTCTTCGATGCTGTTCGGGAGGACATTGGACGCCACTGGCGGAACAACATTGACGCTTCGCGTAGGCTGATGCTCTTACCTCGTTCGCAGGTCGTACGGCTCCAAACTGTCGCGAATCGGGTGACCGAGATCGAGCTCTTGGTGAATGGTCAGCAACAATTCCTGCGCGCGCCTCTAATTTCAGACGCGTGCACTTTGGTTTTGGCCGCCAGTACGATTGAATCTACTCGGTTGGCACTTGATTCGTTGCCTGCACCAGCTCTCGCAAATAATCGCCGAGTAGGCTCGAATCTAATGGCGCATCTGCGCAGCGACATCACGGGACGTATTCGCCGTACGGCGATCCCCGGGCTACCCGCGACGGCCGCAACTTTGGAAGTTGCCGCGATGCTCGTTAGAGGGAGTACTTCCGACGGACACAGATATCACTTTCAGGTTACGGCTAGTGCAGGTCGCGGTTCTGACGACAATTTGTTCACATCAATTCCGGATATCGAACTGCTCGGTGCGATCAAAGCCAATCAAGACCCAGCCTGGATTCCGATTACGCTCCGAGCTATCGGCCAGATGATCGGTGACCCAAGTGCTCAACCAGGTGACGGCAAGAAGAGCTGGATGAACCTGGCGCTGCAAAATGACCAACGAACGAATCGACCCCGCGCATGGGTAAACTTGGAGCCCACCGACGCTGATATGGTCGCCTGGGAAGAAATGGAGGATGCGGCTGTAGCCCTGCTCAAGAGTGTGGCTGGAAACTCGGCAGACCTCCAGAATGTGAATGTAAACAGAAACAAGATCGGCACAACTCATCATGAGGCTGGCACACTCTGGATGGGCAACCCAAGCCAGTCTGTCACAGATTCATTTGGCAAGTTCCATAACATGGCAAACGTGTATGTCGCAGGCCCAGCTTTGTTTCCGGTCATGGGGTCAGCCAATCCATCTCTTACTGCAACCACGTTGGCCCGACGAACTGCAATTTCAGTAGTCGCAAGTCAGACCGTTGCTCCGAGCACAACGCTCAAGCCGCTGTTCACCGGGTCACGCCGCGGTTGGCAAATGTCAGGCGGGGGTGAGTTCCTGACACTGTTTGGCTCTATTTTGGAAGCGCAGCCAAATGGGCTGGGGCTGCTGTGGTATACGCGCGAAATATTCAAAAACTTCGTGTTGAAGGTGGACTGGTTATCGTTCCATCCAACCACAAATATCCCAGGCGACCGGGCCGACAACTCTGGCGTTCTCCTTCGCTTTCCGGCGCTCAATGCAAGCGACCCAGCAAATGATTGGAAACTCGCCTCGAACAAAGGTTACGAAATTCAAATCGATGATATGGGATTTAATCCCGATACGGGTCAAAACTTCAGCTCGCTGCACCAGACCGGCGCGGTCTATGGATTGCAGCCATCAACCACTATCGCCTCGAAACCGGCAGGTCAGTGGAATACATTCGAAATTGAAGCAACAAGCACCGCGATCAAAGTCACTTTGAACGGTCAACTCGTAACCAATTATTCGATTCCCGCAAACTCCGCGCAGCTAGCTGAAGGGCACATCGGCCTGCAGGACCATACAGGAAATGTCCAGTTCCGAAACATCATGATTCGAAATTTATAGAAGACTCTGAATCTATGTTCACCCGGCTTCTGAATCTGCTGGCCGCCGTAAGATGCGGGAATGTGACTGGCTGCCAATTGGCTGCCAAAACTTGGCGAATTGGGGCGAAACGGGGCGAAAGGATCGTGTTTTTTCCGGCAGAATCGCACGATTTTTCAACAAGTTAGATTTTGGACCTAAACTGCAAAACCTTTATGCGTCGGTTCGATTCCGACCCGCGCCTCCAATCTTTCAATCCCCTAAGGCGACAGGCAAAAAAAACTAGCTGCCGATTGGCTGCCAATTGGTTGCCAAATGGTTTAAAACCAGCATTTTCCAGCTCCGCAGAACGCGCTGAAAGTTTCGACTCACGGCTAATGCGGCAG
>JBARNL010000041.1:0-8024 GCA_049802955.1 Candidatus Angelobacter sp. | reverse complement strand
AATCATTGCCGACAAAACAGCGGCAATCGAGCTGGGAAAAGCCTTGTTCTGGGACATGCAGGCTGGAAGCGACGATATACAGGCCTGTGCCAGCTGCCATTTCAATGCTGGAGCAGACAGCCGCGCGAATAACGAGGTGAATCCCGACCAGCCGGGCGGCGATACCACCTTTCAAATAGGCGTTCCGTTCAACGGATCACTGGGACCAAATTACCATTACAAGGCCGGCACGGCCGATGCAGGATTCGGCGGCTACCACGACGGAGATTTTCCGTTCCGTAAGCTGGCCGACATCAACGACCGTTTCAGCGTGATCTCTGACGTTAACGATGTTTCGGGATCGCAAGGTCAATTCGGCCTGACCATGGGACAGGTGATAATTTCTGGCGGTAATCAACCCCCACAGGTGATACGCCAAAAGGGAGATGATGACCGCTCAGATTCCAGCGACAACAATCCGGGCAATGGCTCCTTGAGTGGTCACGGGGTTGTGGCAGGAGATGACGGAAGTACACCGCTTTTAATCCTGAGCGGGGGCCAGGGTCACCAATTTCCGGGGCACAATCCCAACACCCCGATCAGCACGCAATCAGACCAGGGCCGCAACACGGCTTCACACACAAGCGTGGAACTGGATACACCGGTGATTGATCCGGTTTTCTCTTATCCCAGTGAGTCGGACCCGACCACGCGAGTCAATACTCGCAGGGTGACCGGTCGCAACACACCCAGCGCAGTGGATGCAGTGTTCAATTTCCGCAATTTCTGGGATGGCCGTGCGCAGAACGTATGCAATGGCGTGAATCCATTCGGCACCCGCGATAAGGCAAACCACCTGCTTGTGGTTGATCCAATCGATGGCAAGCTGGGACCGACCCAGGTGAACATGGTAAATTCGGCCCTCTGCTCGCAATCGCTGGGCCCGATTCTAAGTTCCACAGAAATGTCTGCCGACAACCGGAACTTCCACCAGGTCGGCAAGAAATTGCTCGCCCGCGTACCGTTAGCTAAACAATTGGTGGATCCGACTGACAGCGTGCTGGGCGTATTTTCCAAATCGCCTGACAAGGGGCTAAAAACCAGTTACTCGGCACTGGTACAGAAAGCGTTCCAGCCAGAGTGGTGGCAGTTCGCGTCCCACATTTGTGAAACCGCCGATGGCAGCACGTCAACGACGATTGATCCATCCCAATTTGAGACCTGCCCGGCCGGCACCAATGATTACAGCCTGATGGAATACAACTTCTCGCTGTTCTGGGGCGTGGCGGTCCAGATGTATGAAAGCACCCTGGTAGCCGACCAAACGCCGTTCGACCAATACCTGGAGCAGCAGCAGACCTACACGCTGATCGGCGACAACCAGCAGAACCAATACACGATTCAGTTGAAGCCCGGCGTGACCCCGTACACGGTTTCGCTTATCGGGTTGAATGCATCTTTGGACGCCAGCGACCAGGACACTTACGCATTTGACGATGGCCAGGGACGCGTAATGGGCAATGGAGTCAACGGCGGGACTATTGATTACGCCAGCGGCACTTTGACCGTCTTCTTCGGAGAAGCGCCGGTATCGGAAGTGCCGGTACAGATCCACTACTCGGTGGGCGCGGTACCGCTGACATCTGGGCAGCTCCGCGGATTGAACCTCTTCCAGACCAAAGCAGGCTGCGTGGTATGCCACGGCGGCCCTGAATTGTCCAACGCTGCGGTTGGCACCGTGACCGGCTTTCCGGTGGAACGGATGATCATGGAAGACGACAGCGCGCGCGTTTACGACACAGGCTTTTACCACATCGGTGTACGGCCCACGGCGGAAGATGGCGGTCTGGCGGGAACCGATCCGGTAGCGGGTCTGCCTCTTTCGCAGGCAGAACTTTTCCGCCAGCACGTTTGCGAGGGCGGATATGAGACCGTAATTGTCCCTGGGCGTCGCGGCGATGGAATCGCTCCGGCTCCAATGAACTGCAATGACGACGTGGCCAACGGTGGATTCTTCAAGGCGCCGCAGCTTCGCAACGTTGCTCTGACTGCTCCCTATTTCCACAACGGCAGCCAGTTAACTCTCGAGCAGGTGGTGGAGTTTTACAACCGCGGCGGCGACTTCAACACAGTTGAAGAAGTCAAGTACATGGATCCGGACATCGAGATTCTGGGTCTTACGCTGCAAGACAAAACGGACCTGGTGGACTTTCTACGGAACGCCTTGACGGATCCGCGGACAGTCGCACAGGCGGCCCCGTTCGATCATCCGCAATTGTTCGCGCCAAATGGTCATCCGCACAGTGGAAGCGGCTATCCGATAACGCCGGACCCGAAACATCCGGACCGCGCGACAGACCAGTTAATGGAAATTCCGGCAGTGGGAGCCCAGGGCGGCAAGCCTCTTCCCACATTCCTGGAGAACCTGTTGGGAGGGCAAAATGCCGGCTCCAATTAGGTTCGCAACGGAAAGAGCCTCGATCCAGCCTCCGGCGTGGTCAGGGCAGCACGATCTAGACAACACATCAGCAAGGCAGGGCAGCACGACATTGCAGTACAACGACGGAAGGAGCTTCAAAATGCGGGGATTTGAGCAACTAACCAAAAGATTCAAGGTAGCGGGAGTTGTACTGCTGCTGCTGATTATGGGGCTGGGCACGAAAGCATCGGCCCAGAGCCTGAATCCAATTCCGTGGCCAACGCCGGCCGCGATTCCGGCGCCAACGCCGATACAACCGCCGCGTGAAGGCAATATGCCAACCGGCTTTCAAATTACCGGGTTCATCCAGTACGCTTCACTGGACGCAACTCCGGGGCTGTGCAACAAGGATGACAATCCGACACCGACGCCGGCCAACCCCCCACTGCCGGCGCAGTGCAAGATCACCGGTGGCTGGGTTGAGGTAAACAACAATGTCATCCGTGTTCCGCAGAGCACCGTGGTCGTCTTCCCCAACACGTTGTTGACCTGGGAAGAGGCCTTTGAATTGAACCCGAACACGCATCAGACCGACCCGGTCTTTCAAACGGGATTGGCGATGGCTGACACCGTGCGGTTCCCTGGGACTTATCAAGTCAACGTGCAGGGAAACATAGTCAACGGCCAGTACATTGCCGGTCTGGTCTTCATCTTCCAAGACCCGGCGAATTTCACGCAAGGTTATATCGAAAAATTCGATTATGCCAACGGCGTCATGGTCGTGAACGGCATGCGGGTCCAGATCAACGATCCGCCGATCACTTTCACGGTTCCAAATCAGGATGGCACGCCGCTGCTGGATGGCAGTGGAAACCCGGTCGTGCTGACGAAAGGCCGTTACAGCATCGGAAAGTCGGCTGATTTCCGTTTTGCCGTTGACCAGAACAACCCGACGGTGACTTCGGAGACAGGCTATCCGATGTGTATCCCAGTTGCGGCTCCCGGTGCTTATAACAACGAACTGGGCATTGCGGGCACTGCTGATCCGTATCTTCAGGGGACGGACGATCCGCAGTGTCCGGAAATCAATCGTCCTCGCGATCCTATCAGCGGAACTGTCCTGCAACCGATCTTCACCATGAACCAGGTGGGCGATCTGCCGACCGTGGAGAACCCGAATCCGCAGGATCCTCTTTTGGAAATGCCTTTTGAAGTGGGCGATTTCGTCAACATCATCGGCACGCTTGAGATGGATGACCAGGGCCCCTTCATTACCGCAACCGACGTTCAAGCTCTGACGGTTGGCGCTTATACGTGGCCGAATACCGATCCAGCCTACATTATCGAAGAAGTTGTCATTCAGGGCACCGGCGGAGTGGACCCACAGTTTTTCCCGCAGGAAGCCGGCGTGCGCACCAGGGTGGAAGGCTTTACTACTGACATAGCGCGCCAAGTTGACGTCTCTGCGATTGATCAGGACTGCAACGGCAACCTGACCTTCCGCGAGCCTGCATGGACATCGAACTTCCCGGTTGAGCCGGGACCTCCGGGAATCGGCGTGAAAGGCCGTTGGCGCATGCGTTTCCCGCAGGGCGGCAATTTCCTGCCCGCCGTGCAGAACGTGGGAGCACGCGTAAGCGGCAGCAGCCCGGGAAAGAACAAGAACGGTCTGACCTACTCCGAATATCAATTGCCCAGCAGCGAGTTCATCTTCCCAGAGAACCAGGTGCCGGGTACGCGTCAGCCAATGTCCAACTTTGCTGACATTCTTTTCCTCGACAATGGCATGGGCCAGCTGCCGATGGTAAGCGACGTTTTCGATAGCACCCAGATTCAGCTGGGACAACAACCAGTTCCGTTTTTCCCCAATCAGGTGATGGGCCAACTGAATCCGTTCCCGGATAACACGTTGCCTCCGCTGACCTGCGTGCCCGGCCAGATTACGACGCTTGCCGTGCCGAAATTCATTTCCAGCCCGAACCCGCCGTTCCCTGGCGTGACAGTCACGCTTGACGGTACCGGCAGCAATCCGCCAACCGGCCCATTCACATGGGCACAGATCATCAATCCAGGCGATCCGGTTGTCACTATCAACAACCCGACCAGTGCGCAAGCCACTTTTGTGGTTCCGGCAATTGCAGGACCGCAGAACCTGACCTTCTCACTTCTGGTAGGAAACAATGGCACTAACGGCAGCAGCGTCCCGCCCTCGGCCCTGGCAACCTTAATCGTGCCGGTGGTGCTTGCACAGCCGGGTACAGCTCCTGTTGTCAGCGCCACGGCGTCTGCCCCGAATCCTGATGTTCAGCTTCCCGGTGGACCGATCGTGCCTCCAGGGCCTGTGACTGGAACAACCATCACGGTCGCCAGCGGCGCACCCGTAACGTTGAGTGCAACCTGTGTTGACCCTGCAGACCCGGTAAATGCTCCGTGCTCGTCCACCTTTACCTGGACTTCACCTGCTGGTATCACGTTGTCATCGAATGCCGGTTCAACCGTGACCTTCACGGCGCCAACGGTGCCGCAGCTCACGCCAGCCCAAACCTTCACCTTCACAGTGACGGCAACCAGCAGCTTCGCTCCCAATCCGGTCAGCACGGCTGCAACCGTAACCGTAATTGTCCGGCCGGCGACTGACCAGATCGTGATCAGCAACATCGTTTATCGCCGCACCAAGGGCCGTCTGATTGTGAACGTTAGCGACTTTACGCCAAACGTCACGCTGACGTGCACCCTGGACATCATCAACCCAGCCACCGGACTCCAGTGGCAAGGCGTGATGGGACCAATCATCCCATTCGCCCAGGGCGTGTTCTCGCTCCGCTTCAGCAACATACCGCCGCCGAACCAAGTGACGATTACTTCGGACGCCGGTGGATTTGCTCAGGGCGGCATCACGTTCCTGCGGTAACCAAACCTGGGGCTGCCGGACTTTCGGCCCGGCAGCTCCAATAGCAGAAAGAACTTCCCCCGCATCGGGCTCGAAGAAGCGGGAATCGGCAATAAAAAGTATTCATCGAAGAGAGGAACCAAAATGAACTCGAACTTTTTGCGGGCCGCAAGCAAGGATAGAAAAAAGCCCTTGTTAACTCGCTCCTGGAAATGCAGCCTGATGCTGGCTCTGGTTACCCTGTTGTGCGCGACCAGCGCTTTCGCTGGATCCGGTGTGCAAGTGGGAAATCAACTGATGTTCCGCCCGGCTGGAATGATAAAAGCAACTGTGCCAAACCCCGCCGGCGGGCCGCCTATAACAGACTGGTGGGTATCTGACGGAGCTTCTGGCTTCTGCCGGCTCGATAATACGGGCCCGGACACCGCACCTTCAAACGGCATTCTGAACCTCAGCACCTGTTATCTGCCCGGCGTTTTTGCGCCAGTGGACTATCAGGTTGAAACCAAGGGCTTAACCAACAAGCTTGGCTTGGCTTCCAACGGTTATGTTTTTGTGGCCGGCGTCAAGGAAGTCACCCGGCTGGAATTCAAGGTCGTAGGTGGCAGAACCGTTATTGATGCAGCCAGCCAGATAAAAATCTTTGACAGCACTGCTTCCGTTTTCACCAACGGCTCACCCGTGAACGGGCCTCGCTTTGTCCGCGATGCGCGCCTGGGTCCGGATGGCAAGCTCTACATCTGCTTCCAGGGCAGCGGCGATATCTGGCGCATCAGGAACCCTCTTACGCCTAACTTTACCCCGGCCGGCAACGCCGTGGAGCGTGTAGGGACCTCTTTCAACGGCAGGACGCTGTTGAGCATGACTTGGGTTGGCCACGATATATGGGCGCAACAAGCCGGCTTCCTGAACCGCCTCCAGAACGCCGATTTGTGCAATTACACAATGCCTGCCTGCCAGGCCATGCTGGAGTTCGGTAAATTGCAGACCCAGCAGGGCATGGCTTCCGACCAATTCTTCTCCAAAAATCCCAACGGACGCTGGATATATTGGGGCAACGGCAATCGTGTGGTCCGCTATGATACTTTCAGTGCCGACAACATGCAGATTTGGAACCAGAGCGGCTTCGTTTGCGCCGGTCCTGGTTTGCCCTGTCCTCAGGGGCCATCGCCGATTCCTCAGGAATACAGCCTGATTTTCGGCATTAACTTTATCCAAACGGCAACTCCAACCCAGCTCCTCAAGGCGCCTAATTCGGATGGAACCCCGGCGTTCATTGAGGACATGACCGTCACCACCGACCCGATCATTGAAGCTCCATTCCCGGAAATAGCTGGAAATCTTCCCCACACCGGCAGGACTTGGTTATACCAAGCTTCCAGCGCGCAGGTGCCGGAAATTTGCAGCACCAACCCGTTTAACCTGATTCAAACACCACCTAATCCACCTCCGTGCGTCAACAGCCAGATCGGTAATGACGCTCCTCCGGTTCCAGCGCCGGCGCATGACGCCGCCAAACGCGCCGTCCTGTTGCTCTCGGGCATAACCCACGCCAGAGGTTTGATTTGGTTGCAGACCAACTGGTGGGTTTCTGACGAAGACCAGGGCTTCTGCCGCATTGATCAGAACCCGATTACCGGCGCCGCGGGCTTGAGCAATTGCTTCAGACCAGCGGTGGCTTCAGACCCATCGGGCTTCTTCGTGCCTGGACAACCTGCAGCCTCCGCACCTGATGCACTCGGCCACCAGAACGTATATGTTCCGGATTCTGCGGGCTGCGCTGTACCGCCAGGAGCGAAATGCTCGGCAAATGCTGGCAGCATCGCGCGGCTCGTCTTTATCCCAAGTATCAGCGGCGGAACGGTGTCACAGACTGGCGTCCTGAACTCCGGCAAAGGCGTGCCGTCAGCAGTGGCTATTCCAACCGGTCCGTTTAATGACGGCGCCGTTTACATCGGATACTACAACAATGGCAAAATCAACAAGATTCAGCAGCCGGCAACCGCTCCAACCGCGCCTTTCGTGGTGGGTGGAACCGCTAACTCCATTGGCGTTCTCGCTATGGCCTTTATTGGGAACAACCTCTTTATGGCTGAGCTTGGCCCGCCGGCGAATGCCGGAGGCCAGTTGATCAAAGGCGGACAGGTAACGGAGCTGATCGCAGCTTCGCCTGATACGTCGAGAGGCAATGCAATCGTGGTCAGTAAACCGATCTCGCGCCTGCAAAGCCCTGATCCGCAGCTGCTCAATAAACCTCAGGTCTTCATTAACCCGGCGGCAATGGTGGTTGGTCCGGTGCTCGATCGTGAAAGGTGCCTGCCTCCGCTGGGCGTGAAGCTCTCATCCAGTGTGCCGGCAGATCCTGGAACGGCTCCTGGACTGTACATGGGCTCGCTCGGATTGCCCTCGGACAGCGCGGTAACCGGCGGGTTGGCGCAGCCACCCGAAGTGGACCAATACGGCTCAATCTGCACCACCATGGTTGATTGGGTAGCGCAGGCCTCGTTGAATCCGCTCCAGAGCCTGAACCAGACACTTGGTCCGGTTACGGCTCTGGCCTTCGACAGCCAGACCAGTTCCACGGCCAGCATGGCGATTGCGGATGACGCGGGATTGTTCATCCCCGATCAGTCACTGCAAAACAGCGCGATCCTGTTCCCGAGTACTCAGACACATGGTCAGGGACACGTTTACATTGTTCCGTAACTTCAACGTTTAACCAACAGGCTGGCGGAA
>JBARNL010000040.1:0-3123 GCA_049802955.1 Candidatus Angelobacter sp. | reverse complement strand
TTTTTTCGACGAACTGGCTCACATGTTTGAAAACCTGCCGGTCCGCTGCGTCAATCCGTATTCAGCCTTGCGCATGGTCCGGAACAAAGCCGTCCAATTACGTCTGGCCCGGAAGTCAGGATTGAAGGTTCCAGAAACGCTCTTTTCTAATTCGCCGGTCGAAGTGCGGAAGTTTTTCGATCGACACCCCAGCGACGCCATCTGCAAAGCGTTTGCTGCGCATGTATGGCAGCAGCAGGAGTCGACCGATATCTCTGTAACAGAGACTTTCTGCCTGGATCGCGAAGAGCTGCCCGCGGATGATGAGGTCTTCACCTACGCTCCCGCCATCTACCAGCAGATGGTAAGAAAGCAATTTGACGTGCGTATGGTGCTTATGGGAGAGCGCGTTTATTCATTTGCCTTGCGCACCACAGCAAATTCTCTCGACTGGCGTCATGATGCAGCCCTTAGAAAGGTTGCCGTGGAATGCGTCGACACACCCACAGTCGTCGAGCACGGCATACTCGACTTTGCCCGGCAAACCGGCGTCTGCTTTGGTTCGCTGGACCTTGCCGTTGACCGGAATGGAGAATGGTGGTTCCTGGAAATCAACGAGCAAGGGCAATTCCTGTGGCTGGACGACCTCTGCCCACAAGCCCGGTTACTCGAGAAATTTTGCGCATTTCTTACCGCGCCTCAAGGCTCCAAGCAGACGCTGGAGGAGCGCCAGGGGCTGTTTCCTTCGATCGCGGAATATCAGCGATACCACCCGAAAGAGGAAGCCCTGAATATTGCCAGTGTCTCGGCGGACGAACCGTTCAAGTCACTGGAGCCGTGAAAGTAGCATTCAGCCGTCAGCATTCAGCCAAACTTCTTCGCCGCAGATTTTCGCTGATGAGCGCAGATCAGGAGAGTTAGCCGCGAATCAAACAAGATTTGGTAATCGGGTAATTTGGTAATCGAGTAATTTAAAAACCAAGAGCCGCGATACAACGAAGCATGCGAATCTTTATTAATTCTGATTAGCTTTGCACAAGAACCCAACCCTTACCACGGATAACACTGATAACACTGATTTACACGGGTCAAAAAAGTTCAATTAGGGCAGTTTTTAAGTTTGCAAATCCGTGTCATCCGTGTTCATCTGTGGTGAGATTTGCTTTTTTGTGCAAAACCATTTCTGATTCGCGCGTTTCGCGTTAATTCGCGGCTAACTTGTTTCTGATCTGGGCCTATCTCCGTAAATCTGCGGCGACATTTTTCGACTGATTGCCGGTTGCTTACTTGTGATCAAGCAGCGGAGCAATCCCGCCAAAGTCTCGCGAAGACTTGCCGGTACCCCGTCCGGCCTTGGCGGCTAGCGGCGATCCGGGATTCAATTCTCCATACTTTTCCAGGAGAACCGGCACCAGTGCGCCTTCGGCTTCCTTAGTAAAGGTCATCTGCGTTTCTTTGCGATCAATGCGGATGAAATCACCCAGCTTGATCTGGCCGGTAGCCACCAGGTTAGCCAGAGGGAATACCACGTTCTTTTCAATCGCACGCTTCAGGTGCCGTGCGCCATATTTGGGATCAGTCCCTTCCTGTAACAGGAAGTTCTTGACCGGCGAGGTGCAGGAAAACACGAACTGGCTGTTGCCGGTGGCCTGCAGGATGCGCTGTTGCACCATTCCCAGTTCAATTTCCAGTATCTGCTCAAGATGTTCCGGCTTCAGGGTCTTGAACACCACCACTTTGTCGATGCGGTTCATGAACTCCGGCGAGAACTTGCGCCGTGCCGCATCTTGGGCCGTGCGAGTGATCTTGTCGTCCAGTGCGGCGTCCATATGGTTGGCGCGCCTGGTATTGCCAAAGCCCAGGCCGCCGGTCATCAATTCATCCATTTCGTGCGCGCCCAGATTTGAGGTCATAACGATCAGGCATTGGGAAAGATCAACGCGGCGGTTGTCGCCTAAAGTAAGGGTAGCTTTGTCCAGAATACCGAGCAGGAGCTGCCATAGGGCGTCACTGGCTTTTTCAATCTCATCGAAAAGCAGCAGCGTGAGCTTGAGCTTTTCCGTATGCCATTGGTTGAGCGCCTCCTGCGTAAGCAGAGGATGGGTCTCCCGATGCCCCAGATAACCGGGCGGCGAGCCGATCAACTTGGCGATTTCATGGCTGTGCTGAAATTCGGCGCAGTCAATCTTGATGATCGCCCGGGGATCGCCGAAAAGCGATTCCGCAACGGCTTCCACCACGCGCGTCTTGCCTGAGCCGGTGGGTCCAAGAAAGAGAAGGTTCCCCACGGGACGCCCTGGAGCGTTCAATCCCGCAAGAAACATCTGGTAAATTTCCACTACTTTTTCGACGGCCGGGTCCTGGCCAACGATTTTCCGCCGCAAGGCGGTTTCAAAGTCCTGCGCGTCCGAGCTGCGCCGGGTAGGATCAAGTGCAGTATTAAAGCCGGTCCTCATAAATTCCCCGCCTCTTTTTGCCGAGGACTCCTCCCAATTTCGGAGGTATGAATGTGAGATGGAGATGTAAGCTGCAGAGTTGTCATTACTAATCCGTCAACATTCATCCACATGCATCAAACAGTTAGATGCTGAGTGTGTGACAAAAGGCCAGACACTCACGCCATTTTGATCAGAGTACCGGGATGCATGGTAAGATGCCTGCAAGACCCCGGGAAAGAGCCTAAATGTTACCCAAGAAGTTTCGTTTCATCTCCTCTGCGGCCCTGATTGTGTTCGGGCTGATTATCGCGGTGATCGCTTTCACGCGACACGGCCAAATGAAAGCTTCCGCTGCCGAGAAACCGGCAGTCGCAGCGCAAAACCCATCTTCAGTTGCGGCGAACCCACAAGAACTGCCTCCAGGAACCATTTCCGTAACGGCAAAAGCCGTAACTACCGCTCAGTTCCTGGCTCGCGGCCATCTGACAGAGTCTCAATACATGACAGTGGCGGAATATGTGGACGCGATCGCCAAGGCGAATGGCGGCAAGACCACATTTAAAAGGGGCGACGTCATCCTGGTTCCCGGCATTGAGCCGCAACCCATCGTTGAAAAATCCCGGCCCTTCCCGAAAGAGACTGAAGTCCGCGCCATCTATATGACGGGTGGGACAGCAGGCAGCGCTCACGGACTCGAGTTGGTCCG
>JBARNL010000039.1:0-14196 GCA_049802955.1 Candidatus Angelobacter sp. | reverse complement strand
GTGAGCGCCTGAAACAACGACTCCACTGGCGCATGGTCTGAACCATCGGAGACTGACATGCTGAAGGGGCGGTCTTCCGTAGCCGGCCCATGGTGTTTCATCGCCTTTTGCGCCTCATGCTCTTCGTCCGTGCGCAGGCCCTGGATTCCCAGCACGGCATCCTGTGGCCGCCGGTATCCTTCTTCCTTAATAACCAGCTTTTGCTGCCAGAGCGCGTTATAAAGCGCGTAGCGTTGTTGGATGGTGGTATATCGGTACCGCTGGGCGTAATTCATGCGGTTGCCGTCAGAAAATTTCTTCAGCAGGTTTTTGACTTTCCATTCGACATCCGTCGGCGGTTTCTTGGAGCCCCCGCCAAAGTACATATCATACTCGATCTTCAGCCGGCGCAGCTGGTCTTCGAGCAAGTTGAGTTCTTCATCAATCGCCAAAGTGTCAGCTCCAATCCCAATTTTAAAGCCCGGCTCGCCCCTGTGGGAGCATTCAGGCGGAATATACCATAGACAGCCGATGGCATCCTACGTACTCAAGGTACAGTCCGGCGACCATCACTGCGGTACTTTGCGCACCCGCCCATTGCGTTTTGGGGCATCCGAATACCTGCTATTTTGCGATCTTTCCACGGGCTTTGGCCAACCTTACGGCAGGGCGTTTCATCATCCCTCTGAATTGCATCTAAGAATACGGAAAAGGTCATACAAAAGGACTAATCATGCTGCCTAAGGTCGTCTCCAAAAATCGAACCCGGATCGTTATCGCAGACGATCACACCGTTCTGCGGGAATCCCTGGCCGCGTTGCTTGCCACACAGCCCGATTTTGTGGTGGAAGGGCGCGCTGCTAATGGTCAGGAGGCCCTGGCGGTGGTAAAGGAGCGGCAGCCGGACGTCTTGCTGCTGGACCTTTTCATGCCGGAGGGAGATGGCTTTGAGGTCCTGCGGACCCTGGACCGCGCCGGCAGCCGCGTGGCCGCAGTGGTCCTTACCGGGTCAGATAATGAACTTGACTATGCTCAGGTAGTAAAGCTGGGGGCGCGGGGCCTGGTGCTCAAGAGCGATGGTCCGGAGAAATTATTCACGGCCGTCCGCACCGTGGCCAACGGAGAGCTCGCATTCTCTGACGAGCTGGCCCAGCAGGTCCTCACTACAATGACGGCGGAATCCAAAACTTCTGCCAACACCATGAGCCGTCTTTCCACCCGTGAGCGCCAGATCGCCTATCATGTAGCGCGGGGCATGAAAAATAAAGACATTGGCGAAGCCCTTACCATCAGCGAGAACACGGTGAAGCGCCACCTGCAAAGCATCTTTACCAAGACCGGCGCGCGCGACCGCCTGGAGCTGGCGGTGATGGCCTTAAGCGAGGCAAGCAAGGCAGCGTAGCTTGCTTCTGTAACCCCGAATCCCGCGACTTCTCAAAGATTGTCGTTAGATTTTCGATCACGAGCGCGGGTGAGGGGACTCTATCTTCTCAAATGCTCTTGCGGTCAACCAAGTGTCAGATCTTTTGAGCGTAATTGTGTCGGTAGGGATACCTCGTTACGCTTCGGGATTTTCGGAAAAGCTAATTGCTATTTGCTAATTGCTCTTTTGCTTACTTCCCCGCGCCCGCGGCCATCTTCTTTACCATGGCCAGCACCAGCTTGCGATCGCTGTCATTCAGGGCCATGGAGTAGCGGCGTACCTGGGTAAGGAACCGAACTTCATCTTCGGTCAGTTGCGGCAGATGTTTGGTGTTGCCGTTGGAGAAATGGTCGGCAAAAAACTGGCCGAGAGGGAGTTCCATGGCTCCGGCAATTTTGGAAAGCGTATCCAGTGAAGGGATAGTGTGACCGTTTTCCACGCGCGAAAGGTAGCAGCGCAAAAGCCCCGTGCGCTTCTCAATGTCACCCTGTGACATGCCCTTTTGCAGCCGATAAGTCCTGATTGTTTCGCCGATATTCATCGCTGGGACCAGCTCTTTGATCATTCGTTCCCGGGGTGCTTGGATAGTAACCAGATAAGCAACTTTCTGCAAGAACATTTTTTGTCAATAAAAGTTTGACGGCGAGAATCTGTACGGAATACCGATTATGCCATCGCCCATACGGCCTGCTGACTACATTGCTCTACGACGAACTGCGTATTTACTGTTCAGGCATGAGCATCGCTGAGCGAGAACTGCTCTGGTCCTTTTCGAGGTTTTCGGCTCAAGCAAGGGCCTGCCGGCGAGTCAATGCCATCTCCATAAACAACATATTCCCGATTGGGGTGGGATAATAAGGGTGGGTTTCCTTAAATCCCAGTTCGCGATACATGGCAACTGCGGCGTCCATTTTGCCAGGAATTGTGTCCAGCCTCATCCGTGAGTATCCGATTTCAGCCGCTTCGCGGATGACCTGCTCCGCCAGCAGGCGGCCAATATTGTGGCCGCGAAACTCAGGCCGCACATAAAGCCGCTTCATCTCGCACAATCCCTGTTCATCTAGCGGACGCAACGCAATCACGCCTGCATTTTCCCCATCCCAGAGTGCAAGCAAAAGGCGTCCGGCCGGTGGCGCATACTTGCCCGGCAATGACCGCATCTCGTCTTCAAAGCCCTGGAAGCAGAGATTGAATTCCAGCCAGGCTGCATATTCTTCGATTAGTTGCCGCGCTGTGGCTATAGCTTCGGCAGTTTCCGCTTGCATGATTCTCAACATCAGGGTTTCATCCGGCCACTTGCGACGCGGCCTTTTTCGTTTCCATCCGGCTGATAAGCCGGTCATGCCAGCGGGAGAAAAATATCAGCGCCGGCAATCCGCCGACTACTGCCGTCGCCATATCTTCCTGCGTGTCCCACGGATCGCCCTGCGTGCCAAGAAAAGCGTCCGCCGCAGATCCGGTTCCCACGGCAACCCGCCACTCCAGCAACTCATAAGCCGCGCTTACCGCCAGGCAGATACTCAATACGATGAAGCCTGTTTTAAAGCCGATTCCTGACGGCTAGCGGCAGGGCCAAACACTTTCGTGAGTACCTAAAACGACACACTCAGACGGCAACACCAGAGCAGACATTGGCAAGGCTGTGGAAATTACTGTAAGCTGAATCCTGTACGCAGTGCCATTCCACCGCAGTCGCCAATGCAAGCCGGTAAAAATCAATTCGAAACCCGGAAGCTGATGCGCCTTATCGCGCTGATCTGCATTGTGCTTGCCTTGTTCGTGGCCGGTTTGGAAGCGGTCCACAGCCACTCCGATGCCGCGGTTGCGCGCAACTCATCTCCTTGCGTTATTTGCCTCTCTGTTCACGCGAATGCGCCCACGGTAACGGTTTACCTGCTGCTTGTCTTTCATTCCGTTGAGGCTTTTACCATTCCGTATGAAACGCAGGGCAAGAGCGCCATTTCCGAACTGAGCCTCTTCATCCGCCCGCCTCCCGCTGCCTGATTCAGGTCATTCATCCAAATTAGCTCCATAAAATCCAGAATTTTTATTGGAGGGGAACGATGTTTCAGGTGTCCCTCTTTGTTTTATGCTTTATGCTGCCTCCGCCTTTGCCGGGGCAGGCGACAATTCCGCTTAGTACTTCCGCCGCGGGCCAAAGCCAATCGGCGCCGCAAGGCGGGCAGACTGCGCCTCCGGCAGCTGCACCCACGCCGGTGCGCGACCGTCCTGCGGCCACGCAAATCACACTGCAGCAGGCAATCGACCTGGCAGTGGCCAACAGCCCCAGCATTAAAGCCGCGCGTACGCAGATCCAGCAAAGCCAGGCGCAGGAAATCACGGCCAATTTCCGCCCCAACCCCACCCTTTCCTGGGACTCGCAATTTATTCCCATATTCAGCGGAGATTTCTCTACTGATACGTTGAACAACTTGCAGCAATTCGATATTGGACTGGGCTATCTCTTTGAACGTGGACACAAACGCCAAAACCGCCTGCAAGCTGCTCGTGACGCTACGGCTGTTACAGCAGCCCAGGTAGCCGACACGGAGCGCACTCTGGTCTTCAACGTCGCTCAGCAATTCATCAATGTTCTGCTGGCGAACTCCACCTTGCAGTTTGCCCAGGAAGACCTGCGCAGCTTTCAAGATACGGTCACGATCAGCGAACAGCGTTACAAGGCCGGAGACATCAGTGAAGGCGACTACCTCAAGATCAAGCTGCAATTGCTGCAATTTCAGACCGACCTGAGCTCCGCCCGTGTAGCCAAGGTGCAGGCGCTGGGGAGCTTGCGCCAGCTCGTTGGCTATGCATCACTGCCGCATGATTTTGACGTGGTGGGAGACCTGGACTATCAGCCGCTCACGGCCGCCCTGCCGGATTTGCAGGTAAAGGCCCTGGCCACCCGTCCAGACCTGCAGGCGGCGCAAAAGGGAGTGAAAGCCGCTAACAGCCAGATTTCGCTGGCCAAGGCTGACGCCAAAGTGGACGTGAATGCCTCTGCCAGCTACTCGCACGTGTCTGGGGCAAGTTCTACATCGCTTTTCTTCAACCTGCCGCTGCCGATCTTCAATCGCAACCAAGGTGAAATTGCGCGAACCAAATTTGCGCTGACCAGCGCGGAGCTTACCGCCAAGGCTGCTGAAGATACGGTGATGACGGACGTTACAAATGCATATGAGGCGGCAAGTTCGAACCAGGACGTTGTGAAACTGTATGTTTCCGGCTACCTGAAAGAGGCGCAGGATTCACGCGATATCAGCCAATATGCCTACAAAGGAGGCGCAGCCACCTTGCTCGATTTTCTTGATGCCGAGCGGAGTTATCGCTCTACACAACTTGCTTACCGGCAGGCGCTGGCCGCCTACATGCTCAGCCTGGAGCAACTGCGGCAGGCAATTGGTACCAGGAGTTTGCCATGAGACACAGTCACCAACAGCTTCGCTTCGCTTCGCTTTCTGCCAAAGCTGCAATGATGGCGGCACTCGTGCTCGGAATGATATTGTCCGCCTGTTCCGGCGACGATCAGACCAAAGCCAATGAAAAAGGCGCGCAGGGCAGCAACAAGACCCAGCTGTTTACCGTGCCCAAAGAGCAGGTTTCACATATCCAGATTGTCACGATCCAGCCCGCGTCCTGGCCGCGCGTTCTGCGGCTGAACGGCACGGTTGCATATAACGGTTTTCTGACTACACCCGTGATTTCACAGGTAAGCGGGCCAGTAAGCCGGATTTTGGTTTCGCCGGGACAGCAGGTGAAGAAAGGCCAGCCGATGTTATACGTCAGCAGCCCAGATTACTCCCAGCTTCGAGCGAACTACCTGAAGGCGCGCGACGCTCATTCATTGGCGCACAAAAATTATCTGCGTTCACAGGACCTTTATGCCCACCACGCGATCGCTGAACGCGATTTGCAGGCGGCAGAGTCGGCGGAGATACAGGCGCAAGCCGATCAGCAAGCGGCAGAGCAGTCGCTAAAAATCCTCGGCATTCCGCGTCCCGATACGCTGATCGAGAATCCCACGTCGCCTGAGGTCCCGGTGCTGGCTCCCATTCCGGGCGAGGCCGTCGAACGTCTGGTGGCGCCGGGGCAGGTGCTTCAGGCAGGACAAACGCAATGCTTCACCATCTCCAACATGAGCACGGTCTGGGTGCTGGCCAACGTTTATGAAAATCAACTTGCCTACGTTCATGTGGGTGACCCGGTAAGCATCAAGACGGATTCTTATCCAGATATTTTTCACGGGCGGATTTCTTTTATGGGCGCTGCGCTGGATCCCACCTCAAGGACGTTACAGGCGCGCATCGACACCAAAAATCCTGAAGGCCGCCTGAAAAAAGACATGTACGTGACGGCCACGGTGGTCGCGGGCAAGATCGACAACGCGTTACTTGTGCCGGATGCGGCCGTATTGCGCGATGCGGAGAATGAGCCATTTGTTTATGTGGCTGTGGCGCAAGACCAGTTCGCGCGACGACCGGTAAAGCTGGGACAGAGCAGTGACGGCAAGACGCAGATTGTCGCCGGTCTGCAACCGGGAGAACGCGTCGCGGGCGATGGCAGCCTCTTCCTGCAGTTTGCGAGTTCGCAATGACAATAGACGCGAGGGCCGGGTCGCCCGAGCGGCGTGCCGCAGGGCGGAAAAGAAACTCAGGTGGAAGAATAATTTGTAAGCGGTTTGGAGCGTAGCGACATAAAACAATGATCCATCGCTTGGTACAAGTTGCTTTGCGGCAGCGTTTTCTGGTGCTGATGCTGACCGTGCTGCTGATCATCGCCGGCGTGATCTCTTTCAAGCGCATGCCTGTGGACGCGTATCCAGATCTGGCTCCGCCCACGGTCGAACTCATCACGCAGTGGCCCGGACATGCGGCGGAAGAAGTGGAGCGCCTCATCACTCTTCCACTGGAAGTGGAAATGTCCGGCGCGCCCCAGATGGTGGTGATGCGCTCTATCTCGCTCTATGGGCTTTCTGATATCCGGCTCACGTTCGACGAAGGCACCGACAATTACTTCGCACGGCAGGTGATCTTTCAACGCATTGGTGACGCGGAGCTTCCGTCGGGCGTAACTCCCAGTATGGCTCCGCTGTTCAGTCCCAGCGGCCTCGTCTATCGCTATGTGCTTGAAAGTCCCGATCGCACTCCGCAGGAACTCAAGACCATTGAAGACTGGGTAGTTGAACGCGCTTACAAGGCCGTTCCCGGCGTGGCCGACGACTCCGGTCTTGGCGGGACCGTGATGCAATACCAGGTGCTGCTCGATCCTGCGCGGCTGTACGGATATCACCTGAGCGTCCCGCAGGTGGTCCAGGCTCTTTCAGTGAACAACGCGAATGCCGGCGGCGGTTTTTATTCGCAGGGGGGGCAGTTCTACTACGTCCGCGGGCTGGGCCTGGCGCAGAACACCAGCGATATCGGCAACATTGTCATTGCCAGCAATAAGGGCACGCCCATTCGTATCCGCGACGTGGGCGAAGTTACCATCGGCAATGCTCCCCGCCTGGGCAGCTTTGGTTTCCAGACGCATAACGAGAACCACAACGATGCCGTTGAAGGCGTCATCCTGATGCGTCGCGACGAACAGACACAGACCGTGCTGCAGGCCGTACAGAAGAAGACTAAAGAGTTGAACAGCTCCATTCTGCCGCGTGACGTGAAGGTCCGGCCTTTTTATGACCGCAGCGATCTGGTACAGGTCACCACACGCACCGTGGAAGGGAACCTGGTCCGCGGAATGATTCTTGTTCTGCTGGTGCTGCTGTTTTTTCTGGTCAGCATTCGCGCTGCAATTATTGTGGCGCTCACCATTCCTCTCGGGCTGCTGTTTGCCTTTATCGCGCTGCACGCGCATGACGTTTCCGCCAACCTGCTATCCATAGGCGCCATAGATTTCGGCATCATCATTGATGGCACCGTTGTAATGGTAGAAAATATTTATCGCGAGCTGGCGTTGCGGGAAGGTCAGCCTTACAAGCTCAATGAAGTTATTCTGGCAGCGGCGAAAGACGTTGATCGTCCTATCTTTTATTCCGTCGCGGTCATCATCGCGGGTTATCTTCCTATCTATGCGCTGAGCGGGCCTTCCGGCAAGCTGTTCCATCCCATGGCGGACACCATGTCGTTTGCCTTGGTTGGCGCGCTGATTCTCACTCTTACGCTGGTCCCGGTGCTGGCTTCCTATATGTTCACCAAGGGCGTGAAGGAGCCAAAGAACCGCGCCTTTGACTGGATCAAGAAAATTTATACGCGGCAGCTGGACTGGTGCCTGGACAATCGCAGGCTCACGTTGCTGATTGCCGTTTTGATTTTTGCCGCGACGCTCTGTCTGGTTCCATTCATCGGCGGCGAATTCATGCCTCACCTCGATGAAGGCGCGCTGTGGGTCCGCGCCACCATGCCTTACACGATCTCGTTTGAGGAATCGAGCAAAATCGTCCCGCAAATCCGCAATATCCTGATTTCTTACCCGCAGGTTACGGTTGTGGGCTCTGAGCACGGCCGTCCTGACGATGGCACCGATCCCACTGGCTTCTTCAACGCAGAATTTTATCTGGGGCTGAAACCGTATGACGATTCGTCCTGGAAGGGCAAGCTCGATACTAAAGATAAGCTGATTGCTGACATTGACAAGAGGCTCAATGCCTTTCCCGGAATTATCTTCAATTACACCCAGCCTGCCGAGGACGCGGTGGATGAAGCGCTTACCGGCCTGAAGAGTTCATTGGCGGTAAAGATTTATGGCCCAGATCTTGACGTGCTGGAAACAAAAGCCGTTGAAATTCGCAAGACCTTGCAGAACGTTCCTGGCTTTACTGACTTGACCGTGGTGCATGAGCTAGGGCAGCCGAGCCTGAACATTAATGTGGACCGCGAAAAGATCGCTCGCTACGGGATCAACGTGGCCGACGTGGAAGCAGTGATTCAGGCGGCAGTCGGCGGACAAGCCGCTACGCAGGTAGTGCAGGGAGAAAAGCTTTTTGATCTTGTTGTCCGCATGCAGCCGCAGTTCCGCAGCAGTGCGCAGGAAATCGGCAATCTGCTGGTGGCCACGCCGGACGGCCAGCAAATTCCCATCAGCCAGATGGCGGAAATCAAGCAGGGCAACGGCGCGTCATTTATCTATCGTGAAAACAACCGGCGCTATATAGGCGTGCAGTACAGCATTGAAAACCGCGATCTGCAACGTGCCGTGGAAGACGGCCAGGCCGCGGTGCAGAAAAATGTTTCTCTCCCTGGCGGATACCAGATTGCCTGGGGCGGTGAGTATGACCAGTTCATTGCCGCCAAGCAGCAGCTCAGCATCATCGGCCCGCTGGCAGTGCTGTTGATCTTCTTCATTCTGTTTGCTCTGTATGGCAACTTCAAATTTCCCATGGCCATAGCCCTGGATGTAATCATGACCGAGCCCGTAGGCGCGTTGATTGCGCTCAAGCTCACGCATACGCCATTCAGCGTTTCGTCTGTGCTTGGATTGCTGGCCTTAATGGGGGTCTCGGTGGAAACGGGCGTGATCCTGATCTCTTATATCAACAAGCTCCGGCTTGAAGGCATGGATATACGTAGCGCCACGCGCGAGGCGGCGCTGCTGCGGTTGCGCCCGATCATGATGACCGCGCTTGTAGCCTGCCTTGGCCTGCTGCCGGCGGCGCTATCCACTGGCATTGGCTCCGATACGCAGAAGCCTTTTGCCATTGTGATTGTTGCCGGACTGATTTCACGGCTATTCCTCGGCTTCTTCATCAATCCAGTGCTTTACCGAACCGTCGCCCGCGAAGGCGATGTATTGCAGGTTTGAACCAAAACGGCGCTCTATAACTTGCTTTCAATCGTCAGCGGAAGGGGCACTTTGTTACGCCGCGTTCTTATTCAACGGAACTGGGTTTCCACTTCTAAAAGTCAACGGCTTACCACGGATAAACACGGATTTGGCGGATAAACACGGATAAAAGGGTTTTCTTTTATCTGTGTACATCAGCTTTTATCCGTGTCATCTGTGGCGAGGTTCTAAGGTTTACTCCAGCAAGGCCGACTCGCGTTCGGCTACAATTTTCATATGGTCATTGGTGCAAGCTCAGACATCATCCAGGCGTTTGCGGCGCTGGTACGTTCGGAAATCGAGGACGAACTTGTGGATCTTCTGCGTTCCGCGCTGACTTTTGCGCGGATAGAAGACCCGCAGCTCGATATCGATCACTATGTGCGGCGCGTCGACGAGCTGGCGGCGCGCGTGTCGGAAAAGATTGAAGACCCGGACGATGCCGTGCAGATCATTGCCGCGCTGAACCACGTGCTCTTTCAGGAAGAAATGTTCCGCGGCAACACCGTGGACTATTACAGCCCACGCAATTCTTTTCTTCATGATGTGCTCGACCGCCGCCTGGGTATCCCCATTACGCTGGCGCTGGTCTACATGGAAGTGGCGCGGCGGGTCGGTTTTCAGTTGTTTGGCGTCGGCATGCCGGGACATTTCCTGCTGAAGCACTATGACGTGGACGGCCATGCCATTTTGATCGACGCTTTTGCGCGCGGGTCAATCGTCACCGAAGACGAGTGCCGGCAGAAGCTCGACAGTATTTATTCCGGCCAGGTCGCGCTGCAGCCGGAATTTCTTCTGCCCGTAACGCGCCGCCAGATGCTGACCCGCATGCTCAACAATCTGCGCGCCGTGTACCTCTCCCAGCGCGATTTCCGCCGCGCGGTGCAGGTTGTGGACCTGGTGCTGGTGATTTATCCGCGATCACCTGAGGACATGAAGCAGCGCGCCGTCCTGCGCTACAACCTCAACGATTATCGCGGCGCGTTGAGTGATTTCGATGAATACGTGAAAATGTCTCCCGATGCTTCCGACGCGGAAGAAATCAGGCAGACAGCCCTCTCCCTGAGAAGATCAATGGCGATGATGAACTAATAACCGCCAGCAATCGAGCGGACGTAGGGCGCGGCACAACAGTTCATAAATCCTTGAATAGCTCGCTCAGCGGAATTTTCAGGCCCATCGCCATTGCCATTGCGTCTTCATCCGCTTTCAGGACAAGACGGACCTGAGCGTCATGGTTGATCCATTGCTAATCTTCAATGCAGAATTTCCGACTGGAAAACGCACGATCAACGCGTGCTCAAAAGATGGGCGGCTATCCGCATAGATAGCTAGCTCAGCCCACTGAAGCGATGCACATAGATTCGCACTATTTGGGCCGCCCACCGTTTTGGCTGGGGGCCGTGCCCAGCAGCCGGTCAAACTCTCGCTTGCTCTCGGAGTAGCATTCGCACGAGCGCTTTACCAGCCCGGCGTAATCAAGGATCTTCACCTGCCCTCGCGAGTAATGGACCAGCCCCGCCCGCTGTAGCGCGCCGGCGGCAATCGTCACTCCGGGCCTTTGTACACCCAGCATCATGGCCAGAAATTCCTGCGTGAGCTGAAATTCCTCCGATTCCATCCGGTCATAGGTCATTAAAAACCAGCGGCAACAGCGCTGCTCCAGGTGGTGAAAGGTATTGCAGGCAGCCGATTGCGCCACCTGGTTGAAAAATGCGTGAGCATAATGCAGCATGGCGGTCCGCAGGGAAACGCTTGTCTGCAGTTCTTGCCAGAAGGTTTTTGCTTTCATCCGCAGTCCCTGGCCTGCCACCTGGATGTAAACACTGGTGGGCGCCTGGCTATCGCCGAATACCACCGGCAATCCCACCATGCCTTCATTGCCGATTGTGCCGACTTCCGCCGAATCGCCGTTTTTCATGGTATTGACCAGTGAAGCCACTCCGGTCTCAATAAAATAAACAAACTCGATTGGCTCATCGGCTTTATAGAGGGAAAGTTTGTATTTGAATGTTGCTGGCTGAAGATGTGGAAGGAGCCGCTCATAATCTTCATGCGGCAAAAATTTCAGCAGCCGATTCTTTGGCCCCGGCTTCGTGGTCTCAGGTGCTGCGACTGTATGCTGGCTTTTCTGCTGTTGTATCGAAGCTGAAAGCATAGTGTTGACCGATAGCAGCCCTGATTCTCGGCTCCAAGGACTAATTCAAGTCTACGCCCAAAGCGCTCTTAGTATTCGCACGCAACCGGTTAATTTCCCGCAGCCAGAGATAAGCATTTCTCTCCTTCCTGTTAACGACCCAGGAAAGCCGGCACATTGCAAACCGGGCGAAAATTGGTACCATGCTTTTTCTCCGCTCCGCCGTACATCGCCCCTTCGTACCTTTCCGCCCCTATCCAACGTAATGCTCAGGCGCTGCCAAACAGTGGAACAATACTGCCAATCTGGGTTCAACGGAGGTAGGTGTCTGAGGTAGGAAAGGAGCAGTTGTATGGCAGTTGAATATAAAGAGCGCCGCAGGTTTCCGCGCTTTGTGTGCGATACCGGCGTGCGTGTTCATCCTGAAATTGGACAGTCCGGTTATTGGGGCACTGTGGGCGATATCTCGCTGGGCGGCTGTTACATATTTACTTTTTCGCCCTTACCAGCGGGACAGGTAGTCACGCTTGACATCAAGGCTGGCGACAAGGAAATCCACATTGCCGGCAAAACTGTCAGCTCGCATCCCGGCGTGGGCATGGGAATCGCATTTAAAGGATTCACGGCGGAAGATGCGGAAGAGCGGCTGAAAGGTTTTGTCCAGAATCTGGCTAGCCAGCCCAGGAAAGAATCGGTGGCAGTTTTTCACTAGGCTGGTTTCACTGAGTTAAAGCTGCGGTCTTCATTGAGCGTAAGGCAATCGCGCCCAATATCAGGACTGCGGCCAAAATCGCAATCCACAAGACCGCCGGGTGTCTCTCCGTCCACGGACGTTCATCCGGCCTTCCCGTATAAGCCGCATTGGCCTGCTCTGCTCCAAGCTGCGCGGGGGCTGCGTCTTTCGCCAGCAAAAAGAGCTTAGCGTAATCATAAACAGGCGGGTCGAGTTTTTCGTCGCCATAGTAAAGCGTCAGCGGCCCAGATGCAGGCGGGTCAAAGTAAAGCCGATGTTCCAGTTGCTGAAGCCGTGCGCTTTTGATTTTCAGCGGCGGATCGTCGCCATTATCGATTGTGACTTTGATCTCTTTGTGCCCCACCTCGGAAAAACTCACATCGTAATCGTCTGAATCAATCTTCTTGCCTTGCCGCACCATGTGAACGCGGTCAATCTCCCCCGATCCAATGTAGTCGTCCTTGTCGCCTGTCACCTGTACTGAGCGGCGGAAGTTGGGCTGCGCCGGATCGATATCCAGAGTCACACGGTCCACGGGAACGTTTTCCGGCACGGCGAAGCTCAGCACCGTGGCTTTGCCATTCCGTCGCGAAGAATGGCCGCGGGCCGCGCTTGCCGGCAGCTCGGCCATAGCTGGCGCTCCGCCCACATTGCGCCATACCGCTTTCTGCTCCTGGCGAAACTCTGAGCTTGCGCCAAGGATATCTGTTGGTTTTACCGGCCCGTCAATGGTGATCCGCAGATACTTGTAGGTTGAAAGCGGGAGCCGCAGCATGCTGTTCGCGCCCAGATTTTCTTTTGATAGATCGTAAAGAATGGAGTCCGCCAGCAACGCCCACTGTTTCCCATGCAGATCGTCCTGGCCTTCCACGCGCGCATGCGCCACAAAGTTTTTCGTCGTCAGCTTCAAGTCAATATGGTCGTACTCCGGCACGTCTTTCATGTCGATCAAAAACTGCGTCTTGCCGCCGGCCACCGATTGTTGCAGCACGCTCACGTCTTTGTTGTCGTTTTCGCGGCTGCCGCGCTCCACCATCAGGGCATAAGGGATTTCCTGCTGGCCGCTGTACAGGCGCAGGTCGCCCAGATCACGCCGCGCATTCTTCCAGATCTGTTCATCCACTGCCACAAATCGCTGGCCCCCAGGCTGCGCCTGCACCGGCCTTTGATACTTAAAATACGGAATGGAAGGTCCGGCAAAAATAATTGCCGCCAGCAACACTGCTCCCATTTTCAACCCTGAATTGCTCATGATGCCGTTTCCTGCTCAGTGCCGCCGCTTTTACGTGGCGATATCTTGAACCAGTCGCGATGGTAAGCGTAAGAGACGGCCATCAGCATCACTCCCAGCGCAATGAAGCTCAGGACTCGGTAAACCTCCTGCAGCTCGCGTGAGTCCCAAAAGAAGACTTTGGCTATGGTGACAGCCAGCAGCACCATGGCCTGCCAGCGAATAAATGCCGAGCGCTTCCAGAAGCCGGTGATCATCATCGCCGCGCCGTACACAATCCATATGGCGGAGAAGCTGAAATCGCGCGCAATCTCTAGTTGTGCCTTGGCCTCATACATGCCTGGATGCGGGTAGGTCGCAACAATCTGGCGGCTAAAGTAATCGTTGGCTTCGCTCGTCAACGCCACCAGTGCCAGCACGTTCAGCGCAATACCAGCCAGCATAATGAACGGCTTTTCTCTCTCTGAGGCAAATCGGTTTCCGGCCGCTACGATTCCGGCCATGATGGCAATCGCCACCAGAAAGGTAGCAAAGCGCGCGTTGAAGACCAGCGTTTCGGTACGAAAGTTATCGAAGAACAGGAGCCTGCACACCCCGAGCGTCAGCGTGCATCCGGCAAAAATGCGCAGGAAGTGCGCTTCCGATTTCACCGCCACAAACAGCAGTACGGCCGATTCAATCAGCCAGCCAATCGTGATCCAGTGCGCGTCCAGCTTGAGCGGAATGGCAATCGTAATGAACGCAATTGCAGCGGCCACGTGGAGAAGATTGACTGTCTTAACCACGTCCGGTTCGCTATCCACGCGCCGTTTGAGCTGGCTGCTCAGTACAAGATAGATAGCCGCAAGCCCCAGCGCATACCAGGTGAGCGTGAC
>JBARNL010000038.1:0-2434 GCA_049802955.1 Candidatus Angelobacter sp. | reverse complement strand
ATTTTTCTCGTTATACTGTGATGAGAACGGCTATCGCGACACCGAGGTATTTTTGGCGGACTTGAAGAAATCTGACCGATGGTTTGAAGTCATCAAACCAAGCGGCGGAAAGCGCGCCCAGGTCACTTCGAGTTGCCCTCTTTATGTTATGTGCAGAACACGGAAATCGGCTCTGGTTTCACACGACCGCGTTCAACAGTCCGATTACCTTGTTGCCTGGGCCGATGCATCAAAGGACAAGATACATCCAGGCGGCGCATATGCTGCTTTAAGAGAGATGATCGGCAAGAACCCTTTTCTGAATGTTTTCCTGGGTTCTGTTTATAGGTTTCTTGCGAAAACTGCCGGCAGACTTCGAAACCCTACTGCGCTATCCAATAGGAACCAGCATTTAAAAAAACGTGACGTTCACAAGCTACTGGCCAATTAACTTAGGAGCCACGGTGTCTGCCTTAAACGCAAGCTTCGGAAGCCGGGTTTTATAATGAAGACAATCTCCGGAGCGCCATTATCATTGCGTATTGCAAGACAAATGTCTCGTTCTCACATCAGGGGCGCGGGCTTTTTGACGCGCGCCCTGCAAAGGTTTGGCATGTTGGATATGATCGCGCAATACCAGGTGGGCAACATCGAATTTTGTGTGCCTCTGGCGCGCATTCCCTGGGATTTGCTGGATCTTAAGAGCTACGAGTCGAAACTCCTCGAGGTATTCTGTCAGGCAATTTCTCCACTTGAGCAGGTGACGCTGGTGGATTGTGGCGCGGATATTGGTACATTTTCTTCCATGGTATTGTCGCGTACGGATAGGATTGCCAGAATAATCGCCTTTGAGCCGAATGTGGATACTCATGAAGTCCTCAAGTCTAATCTCTCAAAGCTTTCCATACCTTTCGAACTGAGTTCAAAGGCTGTTGGGTCTTTTGACGGCCGGGGCCGGCTGCAACGGCCGGATTACAATTCCACCGACCATGCTCGTTTCATAGTTCCGGGAGAGGGGCCTCTTGAGATCACGACAATTGACAGCATGAACATTCGAGGCGGCGATGTTGCAATCAAGCTGGACCTTGAGGGTGGGGAACTCGAGGCATTGAAAGGCGCTCGCCAAACCATTGCGGCGGCCCGGAACTGTGTGGTGACCGTGGAGGCGCATCCGCAGGTGGCAGAGAGAATCGGACAAGATCCCGTAGAAACTTTAAAATATCTGGATTCCGTACGGAAATTTCATTTCACTGTGGCGGAAACAAGACAGCCCGTTTCGATCTCATCGCCGCTCCTTCGAAGCGGCCAGACGGAGATTTGGAATGTGGTTGGATGGACCTATGACAATGAATTGGCGTAGATCGCGTTTGGGCAAAGTCTGGTATTCAATCGCAAAGAATGGACTTGGCGCGGGGGTTCAGGATGGTCTCGCCAAATGGGCCCGCAATCGATTGCAGATTCCGCAGGATGTATTGCACGACTATGGTTGGGTCTTGACTCCAGACCATCCGGCCGCTTTGCCGCCTCCCGCGTCTGGACCTTTAAAAATCAATTGGCTTGTTCCAACCATCAATAAGGGTTATGGAGGCCTTTTCAATATCTTTCGCGCTGTTCAGTTTCTAGAGCAGTGGGGCCACCAGCAAAAAACATATGTGGTTGGAGATCCGGCCTTTAACGCAGAGGAGGCAAGGACCATTGTTGATAAGTTTTATTTCCCCAATAAAGCCCTGATTGAGCCTTTCACTGGGAGCGTTGCTGATTCTGATGCGCTGATAGCCACGTCATGGCAGACGGCGTATGCAGCCCGCGCTTTAGGAAATACCGCGCGAAAGTTTTATTTTGTGCAGGATTTGGAGCACTTATTCAGCCCGGAAGGAAGCGTTTCAGAATTTGCCAAACAGACCTACCAGTGGGGTTTTTACGGTCTTACCGCGGGGCAATGGATTGCAGATGTGCTCCGCAGAGATTATGGAATGGAATCCTCCGCCTTCGGGTTTTCATTTGACCGGAAAATCTATTCACCGGATGGGCCCCGCAGGCTTCCTGAAGGAAAAAATCGAGTACTGTTTTATGCCCGCGCAACCACATTACGGCGAGGGTTCGAATTGGGCATTTTGGCCCTGTCTTTAGTCGCCAGGAAAATGCCGGATACTGAATTCGTGCTCGTGGGATTTCCGCCGCGTTCGGTTGAACTGCCTTTCCCGGCAATCTTTCCGGGAACTTTACCCGTGTCTGAATTGGGCGCTTTATATCGTAGTTGCAGCGTCGGATTGGTGCTGTCACACACCAACTTGTCGCTCCTTCCGTTGGAGGTGATGGCTTGTGGATGTGCCGTCGTTTCAAATTCGGGACCGAATGTCGAGTGGCTTTTAACGGACACATTCGCTCAGTTAGCCCGGCCTACCCCCGGCGATCTGGCGGAGGCCATTCTTGAACTGCTGACAAACGAGCAACT
>JBARNL010000037.1:0-11994 GCA_049802955.1 Candidatus Angelobacter sp. | reverse complement strand
ATCTTGACCCTACCCGTGAAGCGAGCATCGTTGAAGAAGTTGCGTTGCACATGGAAGACAGGTATCGCGACTTGCTGGCGCAGGGCAATAACACGAAGCAGGCGCAAGCTGCGATACTCGCGGAACTCGATCAGGACAACCGGCTCACACGCGGCCTCAAAGACATCGAGCCACAAGTGCGCGTGAACGCAGAGCCGCCGGGCGCTCCCGGCTTAGGATCATTTGCGGCAAGCCTGTGGAAGGACGTTCGCTACAGCGTTCGCGCGCTTCGACTGAACGCCGGATTTTCCATCATTGCTATCCTGTCTCTGGCGCTTGGCATCGGTGCGAACACTGCAATCTTTCAATTGCTGGATGCTGTCCGGCTGCGCGCTCTTCCGGTAAAAAATCCAGCCGAGCTGGCACAAATACGTATTTCGAACATGCGGGGCCGTACCGGCCATATGGAAGATCATGACGAGCTAAGCAATCCTCTATGGGAGCAGATTCGCGACCACCAGCAGGCATTTTCCGGCGTCTTTGCCTGGGGCATTGCAGACTTCAACCTGGCGACTGGTGGAGAGGCGCACCCGGTGCACGGCCTCTGGGTGAGCGGAGATTTTTTCCGTGTGCTTGGCGTACGGCCGGTAATGGGGCGGCTGCTCACCGCCAGCGATGACCAGCACGGCTGCGGCCTTCCCGCCGCAGTAATCAGCTATCCGTTCTGGCAGCGTGAGTATGGAGGAGCCAGTTCCGCGGTCGGCAGCACGCTCAAAATCCACAATCAACAGGTGGAGGTTGTGGGCGTGACTCCGGCCAGTTTCTTTGGCATCGATGTTGGCCGCTCGTTTGATGTGGCTGTTCCCTTGTGCGCTGAACCGCTGATAGCCGAACCTCTGGTAAAGCGCGAGTCCAGCATATTCAATCGCCGCGACGGCTGGTGGCTGGCGGCCATTGGCCGCCTCAAGCCAGGATGGTCGCTGGAAAAAGCGACAAACCAATTGGAATCGATTTCACCGGGTATTTTCGAAGCGACTCTTCCTCCAACCTATGACCCAGAGCAAGTCAAAACATATCGCGCGGCAAAACTCGGAGCTTCACCCGGAGGAACAGGCCTTTCTGAGTTGCGCCAGGCCTATGAAAATCCGTTGTGGCTTCTGCTGATTCTGGCCGGAACCGTGCTCCTGATTGCCTGTGCCAATCTGGCCAACCTCGCTCTTGCGCGCGCCAGCGCCCGTGAGCGCGAAACTGCGGTGCGTCTTGCGCTGGGCGCTTCTCGCTTCAGGCTGATGCAGCAGGTACTCATGGAAAACGTGCTGCTAACTGTCACTGGAGCTATTGCCGGCACGCTTTTGGCCCAGGTCCTCACGCGCATTCTGGTTTCATTTCTGGGCACGCAATCCAACCAGGCATTTCTCGATCTCAGTTTTGATTGGCGGGTGCTGGCTTTTACCGCCGGTCTTGCGATGCTGACCTGTCTGCTTTTCGGCCTGGCTCCAGCTCTGCGTGCCACCAGCACTTCGCCTGCGGCTAGCATGAAAGCCGGAGGTCGTGGCGCATCGGCGGACCGCACGCATTTCGGCGTGCGCAGGGTCCTTGTGGTCACTCAGGTTGCTCTTTCTCTTATGCTTGTTGTGGGAGCGATGCTCTTCGTACGCACCTTTCAAAACCTGCTTTCGCTTGACCCCGGCTTCCAAACGGACGGAGTGCTTGCGACATATATCGATCTCGACCCGCTGCAACTGCCATTACAACAGCGCACTCGATTCAAGAAAGACTTGCTGGCGCGCGTACGAGCGATTCCCGGCATTGAATCAGCGGCTGAGGCCAGCATTGTTCCCTTAACGCATAACTGGTGGAATGATACCGTTCTCTCCAGAGCTTCCGGCCAGCCAGTGCGTGCGACTGCCTTCTTCAACAATGTTAGTCCTGGATACTTCACGACGATGAAAGCGGAGCTGCTCCAGGGCCGTGACGTGAGCGATTCTGATTCCATCGCTGCTCCTGCGGTCGCGGTGGTGAATGAAAGCTTTGCTGGAAAGTTCCTACCCGGAATAGACCCGCTGGGCAAAACTTTCCGACTTGACCTGGGTCCCACCAAGCCGCAGCCGGTTTACCAGATTATCGGCGTGGTCAGGGACACAAAATACGGCAGCCTGCGCCAGCCCATTTTGCCGATCGCTTATCTTGCCGCCGCACAAGCCGAGGACCCCGATACGCAGCCAGCGCTGCTGGTGCGCTCCAATATTTCCATGGCCGCCATGCAATCGTCCCTGGACCGCGTGATTCGTGCCGTCAATCCAACCATCACTTTTCATTTTGGGGTTTTGCAAACAGAAGTTCGCGACACTCTGCAGCGTGAACGGCTCATGGCTTCATTATCAGGTTTCTTTGGATTTCTTGCCATGTTACTGGCCACCATCGGACTCTATGGCGTGATTTCATACATGGTGATTCGCAGGCGGAACGAGATTGGCATTCGCATGGCTCTGGGCGCTGATCGCGGACGCGTTCTCAGCCTCATCATGCGTGAAGCTGCCATGCTGCTGGCCATCGGCCTTGGCGCAGGAACGGTGTTGGCATTGTTAGCAGCGAAAGCAGCTACCAGCCTGCTCTTTGGTCTGAAGCCACGGGATCCCGAAACCTTTGTGCTTTCCATTTCATTGCTCGCGATTGTCTCTCTAGCGGCCAGCGCGCTGCCCGCTTATCGCGCCGCACGCGTGGACCCGCTAGACGCATTGCGGAATGAGTGATGCATTCGGTCTCGGCGATGTAAATTTGTGGGCTTAATTGCTTGGCGGCCGGTTTCCACTTGCTCGCCCCATGCATCTTCTATAATTTCCAGCTGCATCCAATACACACGGTTCCCTGTCCACTTTCGTCAGCCTCGATATAAAAGGATATTTATGCAAAAACGTAACTTTTCCATCCGAATGCTGGCGCTGCTATTGGCCCTTGTGTTGACGCAGCCTTTTGCCTTTATCACGCAGGCACAGGCCGAGGCAGCCGGCGTTCCGCAGTTGCCTGATCCGGGCACCACCGGGATGAATCGGCAGCAGCAGCAACAGCTGGGGCTGCAAGCCATGGGCGAAGTCTATAAGCAGATGCCGGTGCTGCCGGATTCAAGTCCGGAGACGCAATACGTTCAACGCCTGGGCAAGAAGCTGGCGGCGGTAATTCCGGCGGACCGCACATGGCCCTACCAGTTCCATGTGATTCCCGCATCGGACATCAATGCTTTTGCGCTGCCAGGCGGACCGATCTTTGTGAATCTGGGAACAATACAAGCGGCCGACAATGAAGCCGAGCTGGCCGGCGTGCTGGCTCATGAAATGTCGCACGTGTACATGCAGCACTCAGCCAAGCAAGCGCCCAAATCCACGGTGGCGCAGATCATTGCCGGGCTGGCCGGCGCGGTGCTGCCCCAGAGCGGGTTGGGCAACCTGGCGCGCATGGGCATACAGTTTGGCGCGGGCACCATGCTGATGAAATATTCGCGCGCGGATGAAGCCCAGGCCGATTCAACCGGCGCCATCATTATGTATCGCGCGGGATATAACCCGAAGGCGATGGCCGATTTCTTCCAAAAGCTGGAACAGAAATACGGTAGCGGCGGACCGCAGATGCTGAGCGACCATCCGAATCCGGGAAATCGGCAGCAGGCAATCCAGCAGGAAGTGCGGAACTGGCCGGCGAAAAACTACATTACCAACAGCGCTGAGTTTCCGCAGGTAAAACAGGACGCGATGAAGGTGAAGGGCTATAGCGCGCAAGAGATTGCGAACGGCGCGAAATCCGGCCAATGGGAGCAGCAGAACAGGCAGAACCATGTTGTGCCGGCAAATCTGCCGTCGTCATCTTCATCGAGCCAGAGCAGCGCGGGAAGCGGTGAGAACAACAATGCCGCGGCGGAAAATATTTCGTTCAAAGACGTGAAGCCCAGCACGCATTTAACCCGGCATGAAGGCCAGGGCTTTACTATCTATTATCCGGACAACTGGAAGGTGGCCGGCGACTCAACCACAACGATTATCGGCCCGCCTTCCGCGCAGGCGCAAAGCGGCATTGCTTACGGAGTGATTGTGGGCAACCAGGCAAGCAGTGGCGGCTCGCTGGACGAGGCAACGCAAAAGCTGGCGCAAGGCATGGCGCAAGAGAATCCTGGAATGACGGTTTCCGGCGGCATGAAACCCATTGATATAAACGGCACGCAGGGACGGTCAGTGGAACTTTCCGGTAAATCTCCGCTAACGCAGAACGGACAGCCGCTGCCCGAACGCGATTGGCTGGTTACGCTTCCGAGCCCGCAAGGAGGCCTGGCGTATCTCGTCTTTGTCTCGCCCGAACGCGACTTTAACCAGCTTCATCCCACATACCAGAAAATGCTGGATAGCCTTCAGCTGCAATAGAAGTAATGTGGTTTGGCGCATTTCGCTGCTGAGGCGGCCCTGAGAAAAGCAACAGCATCAAAGGAACAGTGAGGGTGGTGGAGCGAGTTTTTATCGTTTCCTCGCGTGAGTTGTACTGAAGTCGAACGATGTCAGGTGCAGCTACATCACCCAATCATTTTTTCAACTCTGCTTGGCTTCCAATTCCGCCCATCGACTGTAAAGATCATCGAGCGCTTTCTGCGCTTTTTCCAGCGCAGCATGCGCGTTCAGCAACTGCGCTGCGTCGCTGGCGATAGATGGATCTTCCGCCGCGGCACGCTTCTTCTCCAGCGTTTCTTCGGCCTGCGCAATGCGCTGCTCAATGGTGGAAAACTCACGCGCTTCAAGATAGGAAAGCTTCTTTTTGGCAGAACTTTCTGCTGCTCTTGCGGGCTTGGCCTGCAACGATCCATCGTTCTCAGCGCGACCGTTCTCAGCGCGCACAGGCTGTTTGCTTTCCGCCTGCCACTCTTCCCACTGAAGGTAGTCGGCAAACGCTTCCGCGCCTCCGCGTCCGTCCAAACCAAGCACCATGGTGGAAACGCGGTCCAGCATGTAACGATCATGCGTTACCAGCACCAGCGCGCCGTTATATTCGAGCAGGCTTTCTTCCAGAATTTCAAGCGTTGGAATATCGAGATCGTTGGTTGGCTCGTCCAGCAGCAGGAGGTCCGCAGGCTGAAGCATCAGCTGCGCAATTAACACACGCGCGCGCTCACCGCCGGAAAGGCGTCCCACAGGCTGATTGAGTTGGTCGCCGGTGAATAGAAACCGCGCCGCCCATGACGCGACGTGCACTACGCGATCCTGATAAACCACAGCATCGCTGTCTGGCGCAAGCGCGCGGCGCAAAGTTACGTCAGGATCAAGCACGCGGTTCTGGTCAAAGTACACCACGCGCAGAAAGTCCGCGCGACGAATCTCGCCTTTGCTCGGCTGCATTTCACCGCGCAGGAGACGCAGCAACGTAGTTTTGCCGCTTCCGTTCGGACCCACAAGTCCCACGCGCTTGCCCGCCGTGAAGATGAAATCAAGATCGGCAAAAAGCGTGCGTCCGCCGATCTCATAACTCACATGTTCCAGTTCCACCAGCCGCTTGGTCTTGCGGTCTGTGGCTAAGAAATCAATCTTCGCGCTGGCGGTGCGCGTGCGCGTATTCAGGTCAGCCAGTTCGGTAATCAGCTTGTTCGCATTATCGATGCGCGCTTTGGCCTTCGTCGCTCGCGCTTTGGGGCCGCGCCGCAGCCACTCAATTTCCGTGCGGACGCGGTTCTCCAGCGCTTCCTGATGTTTTTCCTGCGCGCGCAGAAACTCTTCTTTCTGAAGCAGGAACGTGCTGTAATTTCCCGGGACGCGCAACAGCCCGCCCGGATAAGCGCGGCTCAATTCGACGGTCTGCGTGGCCACGTTTTCCAAAAAATATCGATCATGGCTCACCACCACGCAGGCAAACGATTCCGCGCGCAGCAACTCTTCCAGCCACTCGATCCCTTCAAGATCAAGATGGTTCGTCGGTTCGTCCAGCAGCAACACGTCGGGCTGCTGCACCAGCGCTTCGGCAATTGCCAGCCGTTTGCGCCATCCGCCGGAAAGCGATGCCGCCTGCGCGTCAAAGTCTTCAAAGCCCGCGCGTCCCAGCGTCTCAAACAAACGCCCTGCGCGTTCGGCTTCCGGAACCGCGCTACGCTCCAGCGCTTTCATCACTACTGACCGCACGGTTTCACTCGAAGCAAACTGCGAATCCTGGATCACATAGCTCAACCGCGTGTGCCGTCGCACCGCAACCACGCCGCTGTCCGGCTCGATGCCGCCGGAAAGGATCCCCAGCAGCGTGGATTTGCCGGAGCCGTTCGGCCCGATCAGCCCAATGCGGTCGCCTTCAGAGACGGTGAATGAAATATCTTCAAACAGCGGCGATGCGCCATAGGCTTTGGCAATCGCTTGCGCGTTGACGATAGGCGGCAAAGATTTACGCGGCCCCTTGCGGCTTACTTCCCGACATACAGCTCCGGCAGAGTTTGTTTCAGGTGGTCAAGCTTGGGCAGATCGTTCATGGCAATGTACGGCTCGTAGGGATGATGCTCCGCGTAATTTTGGTGGTAGCTCTCGGCGGGATAGAACGCTTGCAGCGCGACAACCTGCGTCACGATTGGCTCAGAAAAAACCTTTGCGCCATTGAGCTGATCAATGTAAGCGCGCGCAATGCGGTGCTGATCTTCACTGGAAAAGAAGATTACCGATCGATACTGCGTGCCTTCGTCCGGCCCTTGCCGGTTCAGCTCCGTGGGATCATGGGCAACGGAGAAAAACACTTTTAATATCTGTCCAAAGGAAACCTGCGAAGGATCGTAAACCACTTTCACCGATTCAGCGTGGCCTGTGCGTCCGGTGCTCACGGTTTCATATTGCGCCGTGCCGGCCGATCCGCCGGAGTATCCCGCAGTGGCGCTGGTCACGCCTTTCACATGCTCAAACACAGCCTGTATGCCCCAGAAACATCCGCCCGCCAGCACCACGGTTTCAGAGCTTTTGGTTTTGCTCAGCGGCTCATCGGTTGCGGGGTTGGGCAGTTTCACCGCCGCGCTGGAAGCGTGGCACGCGATGGTGCCGCTCAAGCATAAGCCTAAGAATGTATTCACGATTCGATGCAACATTCGATCTCCTATCACCATTCGTTATCCCGATCTCCGTAAATGAGGGCGCGTTCTCGTCAGCGTTTCACGTCGGCCGGGTTGACGACCCTGTAAAAACCGCCAGCTCAGGGCTTCTTTTTAAACATCCTTCTTTTTGAACGTCAATGAAGCGCTGTTCATGCAGTAGCGTTGCCCCGTGGGGCGGGGGCCATCGTTAAACACATGACCCAGATGCGCGCCGCAGCGCTTGCATTCCACCGCGGTGCGGCGCATGCCAAAGGTGCTATCAGTGATTGACGCGACGTTCTCCTCGGCAATCGGCTGATAAAAACTTGGCCAGCCGGTGCCCGACTCAAACTTGGTATCGGAGCTGAACAGCGCCGTGCCACAGCACACGCAACGATAGATTCCCGGCTCGTGGTTGTCCCAGTACTGGCCGGTAAACGCCCTCTCCGTGCCATCTTCACGCGCCACGTTGTAAGCGCCCGGTGAAAGCTGCTGCTTCCACTCGCTCTCACTCTTCACCACCCTGGGAACATGCACCTTGTCTTTGCGCTCGCCGGAGTCAGTGAACTCCACAATGTCAACTTCCTGTGGCGCGGAATCCGGGTTGTGCCCGGCGCCGGCCTCCGCAGTCTCAGTCTTCTTTGAAAAAATACTCATATAAGAAAAGTATAGTCCTCCGCCAAAGATCGCGGCAGCAGCCAGGAACGTCCGACGGGACGTCTTACGCGGCGAAGATGTCTCTATTGGATCGAACATGCTGTCACCGAACCTTCATACATTAGTACGGCCATACATTAGTACGGCGCAGAGGGGATATTGGATTTGTGGCGGGCCAAGGCAAGCCCGTTTAGCCGCACCATCTCGACCATGCTTCGCCAGCCTTCGGCAGAGAGGAACAACCTTGTGCCGACGTTACGGCACAACTCCGCAGCGCGCGATTCGCTGCGCTTATCTCGCGCTAAGCGCTCAAGCTGTGCCCTGACACTTGTTTCGTGAACAGAAGCGAGTGAGGAACAGTGATTGAATCCCACCCTTCGCAAAGGCGGCGAAGGATGGGCACACACAGTGTTGTTACTGGAAGTAAAAACGGGAAAGCGCAGGCGATCCGGCCTTGCTCTCGATGGCAGTTTTTACCGCGTGTCCTCAATTGAACAGCCTGTAGGCGCCACTTGTGACATTCTTATCCCATGGCCCACTTAATCGTGTTGGAAAAGATCGACGGCAACCCCGTCGCGTGGCGATGCTCTGATTGCAGCCAGAGTTTTTCTGCCCGGGGCAAGCTGACGACACAAGAAAGACACAAGAAAATTACTTCAGCCTTCAAGGCCCACATGGAAGAGAGCCACAAGGCTGACGCGAGCGTGGGTCCGACAAGCATTCGGCAGCCACTTCATCAAAAGGAAACAGCTTTCCGTGCCATCAAGACGTACGATGAAGTAGATGCAAACTCCAGTTAAGTTTCGGCACTCCAAGTTAGCGAAGCCCGCCAAAGCGGTTTTTGCGCCCACGGACTTTCTCGCCGGAACAGGCGCGGGCCGCACTATTGCTCATTTGAAGAAAGGGCAGAAGGTGTTTGGGCAGGGCGAAGCCGCCGATGCGGTGTTTTATATCCAGAAGGGCAAGTTCAAGCTCAGCGTGATTTCCAAGCGGGGCAAAGAAGCAACCATTGCCTTGCTGGGAGCCGGAAACTTCCTGGGCGAGGAAAGCATCGCGGCAGTTCTATTGAAACGCGCGGCCACGGCCACGGCCCTTACGCCTTCCACCATACTTAGGATCGAGCGAGCCGAAATGGTGCGCGTGTTACATCAGGAACAGTTGTTTTCTAAAGTGTTCGTATCGTATCTGCTGGCCCGTAACGCCCGCGTGCAGGAAGACCTGGTGGACCAGCTCTTCAATTCCAGCGAAAAGAGGCTGGCCCGCGCGCTGTTGCTGCTGGCGGAATTCGGCAAAGAAGGCGCGCCCGAGACAGTGATTCCCAACATAAGCCAGGAAACGCTGGCGGATATGATTGGGACAACGCGGTCCCGCGTCAACTTCTTCATGAACCGGTTTCGCAAGCTGGGATTCATTGAATACAACGGCAAGCTGAGCATTCACAGCTCGCTGCTGAACGTGATTCTGCACGACTAAGTTTGGGAACTGCTCTCCTATTACAAAAATTCAGGCCGATGTGAATAACGCATCGGCCCTTTTTAGCGATTTTTCGCATTCAGCAAACTCAGGGACAAGTACAGCCGGTGATGACGTCAGTATCCAATGTCACTGCGCCATTCCGCGCCAGCGCTCTCCCTTGCAAATTCACGCCAGTAGTTATGGTGATGGATGTGAGCGCCAGGATATTTCCCTTGAAAACTGAGTTGGTGCCCAATGTTGCAGAACTGCCCACCTGCCAGAAGACATTGCATGCGCTGGCCCCGTTGGCCAGAACAACGTGGCTGCCGCTTCCTGTAATAAGGGTGGATGAGATCTGGAAAATGAAAACCGCGGAGGGATCGCCCTGCGCATCGAGTGTAACGTCACCGGTGAGAGCCAGAGACGACGTTGATTTATAGACTCCGGAGGTGAATGTCTTCCCCACCAAGTCACCGGACACTGAGGTGCCGCCAGCTCGTCCCGCGGCATCAATGTAGCCCGCTGTAAGAGCAGCCTGAGCCTGCGCCGCGACGCCATCGGCTTTATGAATTGCTCCGCTTGCCAGCGCCGGCGGAAATCCTGTGACTGCTGTACCCGGACTGACGCCAACATCGCCGGAAATTACAGTGGAACCTGTATTGGTGACGGTGGAACCAGCCAGCACGGAGAAACTTCCGATAAAGGGACAAAGCGCTACCGGCGCTACTCCGCCAGGCTTGCACGGACCGGTAGTGAAATTCTGCTGAAATGGAGCACCCAGCGGCACTCCGCCCAGGTCTTTGGCGCCGGTTGTCACGTTGATGGTGAATGTTGTGTTTGCCGCCAGCGGGGCTGAAGGCGTGAGAGTAGCCGTCTGGCTGAGAACGTTATAAGTGACTGACCCGGCCACGCCTGCAATAAAGAATGTGCTGGGATTGATGGTCAGGGAATCCATTTGCTCATCGAAAGTGACGCTGATTTTCTGATCCAACGGCACGCACGTGGCGCCCGCAGCTACGTTGATGGCGACAATATCCGGCGGAGAAGTGTCTTTGGTGGCGCGCGTAGTAAATGAGAAATTGAAGGGCGCAGCCAACGGAGTTCCACTTACGTCACGAGCTGAAGTTGTAATAGTGGCGTTGAACATGACGCCGGCGGCCAGGTCCGCGGCAGGTTTGAAGGCAGCAATCTTGTTCACGATATCGTAAGTGACGGTACCGGATACACCGGCAATCATAAAGCTGCCAGTGTTGATGCTGGCTGGGTCCATGGGCGTGCTGAAGACTACAGCAACAGCCCGGTTAGTGCCGACACCGTTGGTTTGGGGAACTACCATCAAAACCGTGGGTGAGGCTGAAACTGATGGGGAAGGTGAGGAAGGTGAATTGGAGAGGCCGCTACAGCCAATAAGAAGCGCCGCCAACAGAATGGCGGTGGAAACCTTGGGGAACTGCCGGGTTGACATACTTTTCCTTGAACATCACAGAGCCTGAACTCGCTGGCTACATACCATTGAGAGCTCACAGTGTTAAGAGCATGGCTGTGGCCCATGAGAGCAGCAGCTCTCAAGTTGTAGATAGCAAGCACACACAGTCAGGACACATGGGTATTGCCCGCCAGCAAAAGTGGAAGCTGAGTGCTCTTATCAAGGCATTGCATACCTATTTCAGGCACTCTGGCTTGTTCAAAAATGCACACCCCAGCCGCGATTCCAGCGGCTTATGCCAACCTTCTTGTGCCAACATGGAAGAGCAGCGGAGCCGATTCCTCGATCCGCACTGCGGCGTTCCGCAAGATCAGGACGGCAATGGTGGTTCGCACACTCGGAAACGACATGTCATTGTTTGTTGGCGGAGTGAGATCCACAGTTTGCGAGCCGGCCCACCGTTTGGTCACAGATTGTATCGAGGAAATTAGCAGTCTACATTTAGCAATCTGCGATAACCCATTGTTCACAATTGCACGCGTCACGCAGTGAATTCCCGAAATGGTACTGGGAAGCCCATGAATAAAAGCGTTGGCGTACATGGCCGAAGGGCTGTTCAGTGTGGGACAGACAGGTAAGCTGCTGAAGGCGAGAATTGATATGGAAACCCTTTGTCCCACGAAAGAGAAATCAGGAGCTTTCCCCATGTTAAACGCAGCGAAATATGAAGTTCTGGTGGTAGACGATGACGCCGGGATTCGAGACAGCCTTGCGCTGGTGTTGAAATCAGGAGGCTATGAAGCCACTACCGCAGTAAACGGGTTTGACGCTCTGCTGCAACTGAAGAGGCGGATCCCTGCCATTGTGTTGTCCGACCTGAACATGCCGCAAATGTCCGGGTTTGAGTTTCTGTCGGTGGTGCGGCGGCGGTTTCCCCAGATTTCCGTGTTAGCTATGAGCGGCGCTTATCATGCCGAGGATTCAATCCCGGGCGGGGTGATTGCCGACGCTTTTTATCCCAAGGGGCACAGCGATCCGGAAACGCTCTTGAACATCGTGGCCGGCCTGGTCCAGAACTTCGCGGAGCGGGCCGTGGACCACAAGAGAGAATCGGCCCCAGTGTGGATACCGCGCAATGGAAAAGATTCACACGGCATCCCCTATGTGGTGCTGACGTGTACGGACTGCCTGCGGTCATTTCCATTGAACGTAACCAAGGAAGACGTGCAAAAAATCCAGGAGACGCCGTGCCTGTTCTGCCCCAACACGGTCCGATATGTCATCGATTTCTCCCTGGCGATTGTTTCGCCCCGGCCGGAAATGAGAGCAGCGGAAGCCGCTCGCGGTGCGATGAGAGCACCCGCAAAGATGTAGCCCAGCTACGCCGCGGATGGGGCGGAATCAGCAC
>JBARNL010000036.1:0-2129 GCA_049802955.1 Candidatus Angelobacter sp. | reverse complement strand
TCTGTTGGCCTTGGGTTCCTACTCGGGTAGCAACTATGACCTCGAAGCCTTCGCGGACCGCAGCAAGGGCTAGCGGCAAACGGTGGGAGAGAAAGTACCAATCATCAGCGACAACAAACAGCAGTTTCATTTAATCTGTGAATAGTAAGGGTACTCTATCCTGTTCGATCGGATTTTTCAATCCGGGCTATGAAACGGGTCCTCAGAACAGGATCACGCCATCTCGGCTTCTCTCGGGGTCGCTGTAGCCTGATAGCACAGCTACTTTGGTATGAAAGTGCCGATAAAACCAGAATATCGGCGGGAAGACTTTGGCGATGGTATTTGTCAGATGTGAGAAGCGGGACGCGGCAACCGTGGCGCGGACGAATTCTTTTTCAGCAAACGTTACGCGAGAGAAGAACAAGCCAAAAAGGAACTTCAATTCCTTGTGGCTGTGATAGGTGTAATTTGTGCGTGAGGCTTTCCAGTTGATTGCGGCATGTTCCTTCCCAGAAAAGCCAGCCGGCAATCCGGCATTGCGAAAGCCAAGCATGGTCCAAAATCGAAACCACGGCTCCCAGCGTATAGCGCCGCCGAGCGGCGCTCTGAAGTGCGACTCGATCAGCCGCCACTTTGCAGGGAAGATGTGAATGCAAATGCCATTAGGCTTCAAGACGCGGCGCATCTCTTGCAAAGCAGGTTCGTAGTAAACCACGTGTTCAAGAACCTGGTTGGAATAAATCACGTCAAAGTGGTTATCGGGAAATGGCAAGCGGTAGATGTAGGGATCACGCGAAAGCCGGAACCATTGCCGGTCATCCGGTGAGCGCAGGGCAAGGAAATCATGCAAGTCAACGCCGAACGCTTGATACCCAATATCGCGGAGCTCATACACGTCACGTCCTGAGCCGCAGCCGAAATCAAGAATATTGTGACGCTGCTGGAGATCAAAACCGAGCCGCAAGAGCGTGCCTTGCACTTGATGGAAAATGCAATGTTTGATTTTTGCCCGTTCTAATATCGGCATGACTTTCTCCTCTACGATGGCTGCCAACTCCTAAATTGTGGGCATCCCCATATGCTGAAAACAGAAGAAGATTAAGCTGCTGGTTTTGTTGTGAACTGATTTTACACCGAAGCGCCGAGTTCAGTTCACGGGGGACCTTGTATTCAGGCCTATAACCTCAAGAGCTAAGGTATAGAGCGGACGCGCATTAGCCCTTGAACGCCACTCCGAACCGGTTTCCCGTCAGCGACAAGCCAACTTGTTTATCGGTGATGAACCGGGCAAAGGCCTTGCTCATGTGGATGTCATCGGAGAGCAGAACTCCGCCGGCGTTCATCTTTTGCCATGCGGCGTTAAATTCGAACGTCATGTTTCTGGTGGTGTGCAAGCTGTCATGCAGAAACACGTCAGGGGTAGGAAGATCGCGCAGGAGTCGCGGCAGCAAATCGCGTGAGCGGCCGCGAAGCAGGGTCCAGCGGCTGCGCAGAGGCTGTGGGACAAAGCTGCCGGCAAACTGTTCAGCGCCGATGGGCGGCAGGTCAATGCTCCAGAGATGCCCTTCATCGTTGGCGGCCAGGGCCTGCAGAATAAAAGAAGTGGTCACGCCGCTGCCAACTCCAGTTTCCACCACAACGCGCGGACGCAGGGCGCGGCAAATGATATAGCAAAAGTCTGGGAGTCCAGCATCGGCGTCATGCATGGCAGCCGATTCCGGACGGTTCAAGAGCGCTCGCTCGGATGCGATGTGCTCGCGTATGGCAACGGCGCCCGGATCGTGCAGGAATCCGCCGAGGTCAATGCTCAGGTATTTCGAACTCAGATCGAGCATCGCCGCAAGATCAAGCCCCTTGGTTCCGGCGGCAGACTGTGGCGGTGAAGCCATTCCTTCAGCCGCAGTCTTCACCCGGTCAAAGAACTCGGATGGACGGCTGAAAAGCAGCTTTAACAGCAGACGATATTTCTGGGAGGCGACCTGGTGCACGTTCGGATTTTAACGGAGCGTGACGCTGGTTTCACGCGTGCCGGACCAATTTGTTTTGAACCGTTTCTTAGTGAACCATTTTTGGAAAGGGAACCATGCAAATTCACTTTATTGATTTTGTTACCGCAGCGAACCTGCTGGTGCTGCTGGGTATTTATC
>JBARNL010000035.1:0-3741 GCA_049802955.1 Candidatus Angelobacter sp. | reverse complement strand
GGAATTCCGCAACCCGCCGCAAGAACAAGGAGAGCCGGCAGTTGCCGCGCCGCAGTCTGATCAGCCGCAGTCAAATCAAAATCAGCCGCCGGCAAATAATAATGAGCCGCAGTTGAAGACGCGTCCGGCACAGCAACCGCCAGATTCACAGCAGCAGAATAGTAAGCCGCCGCAGGAGTGATGCTGGTTGATCATTGTTGTTTTAGCATTGGCCTGAGCTTTGTAACTCACAACCAGCTTCGCAGCTAGGGCTTCCCAGCCTAAACTACCGGACCAACGCCCTTACCGATCGGCAGCTCCTTGCGCAAGCTGGCTTCCACGTAGCGCTTGGCGGTCTTGGCCGCACCGAGCACGTCATTCCCCTTTGCAAGCGAGCACGCCAGCGCTGTCGAAAAAGCGCAGCCGGTTCCATGCGTGGATTGGCTGGGAATTTTATTTCCTTCAAGAATGGTGATGCGCCGGTCCTCTTTGCTCACAAGATCGTGCGGCGGATCAAGGTGTCCGCCGGTAATGATCACGTTGCGCGCGCCCATTTCATGCAGGCGCACGGCGGCAAGCTGCATTTCAGCCATCGTGGTCACGGCAAGGCCGGTAAGCGCGGCCGCTTCATCAATGTTTGGCGTGATCACGCTGGCGCGCCCAAGAATGCGGTCCTTCATCATCTGCAAGCCATCACGCGAAATGAGTTCAGCCCCGGAGCTGGAGCGGATGATGGGATCAAGCACTACGTGCCGCATAGAATAGCGTTTCAGAAAAGCCGCGACACTTTTAGCTGCCTCCGCCGATCCCAGCATGCCGATCTTTACCGCGGCGATCTCCATATCATCCATCAGCTGCTCAATTGCTTCAGTAATAATTCTGCCCTCAATGGGATCAATGCGCTTCACTCCGCGCGTGGATTGCACGGTAAGGGCAGTAATGCATGTAACGCCAAAACAACCATGCGCTGCAATGGTCTTAATGTCCGCCGTGATTCCCGCGCCAGACGAGGGGTCGTGCCCGGCAATCGAAAGCACCACGGGAAGTTGCGACTTTTTGTGCAGCATGGAATTGAGCAGACGTCCGTCTCAGAATGTATTCTAACGGCCAGCTTGGCAAACACAAAGCAGCACTGGCATTCTGGCCGATAATCAGCGCCAGCCGGTTATGCGCGCCACTTGTGCGCAGTTCTGATTGCTGCAACACTAGAGTCGGTACACCCATCCATTCACTCATATAGATGATTATCTTTGGCATTCATGCGGTGGAAGAAGCTTTGTCGGCGCGCCAGCGCGGTTTTGATTATGTGGCCGTCGCGCCGGGACGCGGCGATGCCCGCATCCAGAAGATCGCACAGCTATGCCGCGCTGCCGGAGTTCCGCTGCGCACCATGCCACGCGAGCAGCTTACGCGGCTGGCTCGCGCCGCCAATCATCAAGGCGTTGTCGCGGTCACGGCGGAAAAGCAATACATCGACGTTGACGACATCCTGGCCGCCAGGCGCGGCACGCACACTTTTGTTCTGTTGCTGGATGGCATTGAGGATCCTCACAATCTTGGCGCGATTATCCGCACCGCGGAAGGCGCAGGCGCTGACGGCGTGGTTATTCCTGAGCGGCGCGCCGCTGGCGTTACCGGAACGGTAGTCAAAGCTTCCGCTGGAGCGTCAGAGTATCTGCCGATTGCGCGCGTCACCAATGCTGCCCGTGCTTTGGAAGAGTTGAAGTCGCGCAATATATGGACTGTTGGCCTGGACGAGCGTGGCGACAAACTCTATGACGAGATCGACTACAAAATGGATTGCGCGCTTGTCCTTGGCGCTGAAGGCCACGGCCTTCATGAACAGATCCGCAAAAAATGCGACTTCCTGGTAAAGATCCCCATGGCTGGGAAAGTACCGTCGCTCAATGTCTCAGTCGCTGCAGCAATCGTAATGTATGAAGTCGCGCGGCAACGACGAAAATCTCTGATGTCATCCTGAGCGAAGCCCGCGACACTAAAGCAGTTTTATTGTAACGTAAACTTTTTATGCCTCGTCATCCCGAGGGTCCGTGAAGCGAGCGAGCGCTTTTACCAGCGCGCGAGTAGGACGGAGGGACCTTGTGCTTACTTTTTAAAATTCACGCTATCTGTAAAACCGCACTAGCGACTGAAACGAAGTCGAAGGACTATGTATTTGCAGGTATTGATGCTGTCCGCGAGACTTTCAACACGTTGTTTCTGTTGACCAATTAAAAACTTGGCCTATTTCTTTTCCGGCCTCTTCTTCGCCTTAATCCCAATGGCCAAATCGCCGTTGCGAGTGTTGGTAAACCGCAGCTTGATTCGTCCTTCTTCATCCAGCGTGATCACCGCAGGCGTATTCACTGATACCAGCATCCATCCCGCCGGTAGCGTAACGTAGTTCAGCGGACGCCCCAGCGTCCGCGTCCACGTCAACTCTCCATCTTTTAAGACATAGCCAACGGGATCGGTATATGTTTCCTGCACGCGAACGCGCGTTGATTGCCCTTCACCCACTGGATGCTCAAGGTCACCCTGCACTGCCATTGAATCCGGCTCCACAGGCTCAGGATAATAGCCCAGCGCATTTACGTCTTTGCCCGCCACTGTTGAAGTCTTCAACGGCTTGCCTGTATCCAGGTCCGTCATCTTGGCGGCCGGAGCAACCACGCTTCCCTTGCGAACAAAGCTGTGCACGGATTTCTGCCCAACTCGCGTCACGGTGAAATCATGCGAGATGCGGAACTGATGCGTGGAAGGCTCCAGCAGCCAATAGCTGATCTCGCGGTCCTGCTCGGCGCGATGAAAGGATTGATCTTGCGCCAGCATCGCGGCGACAGACAGAAATAGAAGACACCCTAAAGCGATGCGCTTCATAGCAGCCTCCGCGCAACAATCTTCACCGGAAGCTGATCGTCGCGATCATTGAGGAAGCTGACGCGGACACGGCCATCTGCATCGGTGGAAATAATTCCCGGCGACGCGCACTCTATCAGCTCCCAGCCTTTTGGCAGCACCACCACATTGCGCTTGATGCCGAGAGGCCGCACAAACACCAGCTTGCCGTCAGTAAGCGCGTAGGAAGGCGCATCGGTGTAAGTCTTGAAGATGCGGATACGAGTTTCACCGCCTTTAGGCACTGGCTCCGGCAAATGGATCTTGATAAATTCCGCTTTATCGGATGTATCAGCCGGAACAAGTCCGGTTGCTTTCGCGTCTTTGCCGCTCACCGTTTCAAATTTCAGTTCTTTCCCGCTGCTGCGTTCGATCACGCGCTCTTTCGTCGCCACCGAACCGGGGCGGATGGGATTGAAGAAGAACTGCGCGCCTTCGCGCGTTGTGGTTACGTCATACGTAATGGCGAATTGGTGGGTTTCTGGCTGCTGCAGCTCGTACAGGGTGAACTCATCGGCGGCGGCGAGCGGCACACTCACTAGGCAAAACATCAATAAGATCTTTGGCAACATAGCGGGGCGGAGTTTATCACATCAGCCCGGAAGCGCGGCAAGAGTGGAATTGCAGATTGCAATGCTGTTCGCTAGGGGGTTGGGCTGAATCGCAGTATTACAAACCTGCAATGTCATCCTTCTGCTTATAATCAAAGACGAATGTTCCCTCACTATATTCGGCAGGCAATGAAATGCATTTTGGCAGTCGTCTGCCTCAGCATCGTGCTTTATGCCGAGCCAATCAAGCAACTCAAGCCCACGGGATACGTGAATGATTTCGCCGGCGTATTGGACGCTTCGTCCTCTGAAT
>JBARNL010000034.1:0-2397 GCA_049802955.1 Candidatus Angelobacter sp. | reverse complement strand
GTTGACGGATGACTCATTGAGCATAGGTCTTATGTTCGGAGTGAGCTGGAAATTAGGACTCGCATTTGCAATGTCTGCTCCAGCCCTGATAGTCGCGCCGGTTGCTTACTATTGGGTTGGCAGGAGTGCCAGGGCCTGACCCCTCGCGGTTGTTTGGAAGATCCGTATCAGCAGGCTCACCGAGTTTAGACCTCTGTGGTCTACCTTTTCATTTGGATTCGATGCGCGCTTCGCTGCTTTTCGTCCCAACAAGCTAAAACCGAACTTCTTGGGAGCAGCTGCGCGCCGGGTCTCCACCCCGCCACGCGAAGCGCGCGTCGGGGACCCCGAGCCTGCGGCGCAAGGAGGGTTATTTTGTGCGTTTTACGGCACGACTGAAGTCGTGCCCTGACACTTGTCTCGTGCGCCGGAAAAGCAGAAGGAGTATGTCGAATCCCACCCTATCGCAGAAGCTGAAAAACAAGAGCCAGCTTCTGCGAAAGGATGGGGCACCCGGCTGACGAAGCTTATCGGAGAATCAACATCCCAATAGGCCACGACTTCGGTTCCCGACCACAAAACCAAGCCGGAGGTGGTTTTCTGGCTATTCCTTTGGGACAAAGATTTGCACCTGCCCTTCCGGCGCCGTCATCTTTTGACGACTGTCCAAGGAATCCCCAAGCACGACGCGTATTTGTCCTTGAGGTCTCAGAACAACATCAATCTCTTCATTTATCTGTGCTGCTTTGAAGCGGGTAACTGTTTCTGAATAATTTTCCACGCGCGCTTTGTCGATCAGAATCGTGCAAGGACCAGTGTCTATTGGCACGTCGAAAAGTAGAGGTACAGGTTCCCAACGCTTTTGTAGCAAGCGTACATCAATCATTTCTTCGGGCAGGTCCTCCATAATGTCGCAATTCTCTCGTGTCTTGACAAATTTCCTGATGCTAACCTTCATCGCTGATATTGGTTTGCCAGTAAGCAACAAGTCTAGAAACTCTGCGATCTCGAAATCCTGATCCAACAATCCCGTCGGCATTGGAATATTAAGATTCCAGCGCTTACTTGCAGCCACTACAATCTCCAATAGTCTTCTGAACTTCTTTTGGTTCTCTTGGTCCACTTGGTTTTCGGACGAAATCTGAGTGGCGGATGACTCCAGCAGCACGGCATCGTTCTGGAGGTCGGTTATTCGAATTAGACCGTTTGCCCTGAGTACCTCTTGGATATCAAGATAGCGAAGAACTGCGCTCGCTTGTTTTCCGGCGAACTGCTCTCCTATTTCTATTGTGCAGTTGCTAGATGCTCTTGAAAGAACAAGCGTCATAACAAATGGCACATGACTGCTTGCGCTTCTAAATTCCAGTTCGTCAGTGCCGAATCGGGCCAGCGAAAACTCTACTAAGGCAAACTCAATGTCCATGTCTCCTGATTCAAATTCCACTTTCGACTTTAAATTTTCCCCGCCGATTAAAGCTCCTGGTGAAAACAAAAGTTTCCAGTCCCCACCCATAGCGCTGAACTGCGCTTTCAAAGCCGGTTGGCGACATTCGAAGCGTTCGAAATCTTTACTGTTAAGTTCCTGATCCAGTCCAGTCTTGATGGCGGCTGAGAGTTTTTGGAGTCCAGTTTCACGGAATTCAAAATCAAATGGTGTGAAATCAACCAGCAGCTCAGGCTCTCTCGCGTAAAAGTTTAGGGTCTTGTTAGCTTCGGATATGGACAGAGTCAAGAGCGAGATTTGTTTAGGATCAGGAGTTCGCTGCGGCGGGTAAAAATTCACGTTTTTACCGCTCCCACACGATGAGAATGTGAGCAATGGTTTTCGATGATCCACCCTGCCCGGTGTTTGAAGGCTCGGTTTATCGGAAAAGATCAACTCATAGTTAAATCTAGAATCTCTCTCTTTCATTCTCTCCAAAAATTCGTCCATGTTGATTTCGGTTACTCGAGACAATTCGTCATCTGTTAAGCCTCCTGTTTTCGACAGGACCCTCTTCCACTCCGTTATGTCTATCCCCACGCCTGGAAAATAATTATTTCTTATTGGACGGTTATGCATTAGCTCATGAACGATGTTCGAGGCAGAGAACAAGCCAACTTCTACATGTTGTACTTTAGACTTTTGGAATTTCTGAAACCAAGATGCCGCTTTCTCATTCATGTCAACCGAAAGACAGAGAACCCAACGATTCGGTTTAAAGTGCTTCAGTGTTTCCGTTAGAGATTCCCTTATTTGGCTTTTTTGGGACTCTCCCACGCCATTAGGAAAAGATTTACATTGCCATATTGCGGGTCGGCCTTCCAGGTCCCCCGCGAATAAGTCAAGCCCCTTGTCACCACTTTGCCCCTCAACGTGGTGGATCTTAGCCTCCGGATGGCGGTCGTGAAGAATGTGGAAACAGAGCCGCTGAAACG
>JBARNL010000033.1:0-15190 GCA_049802955.1 Candidatus Angelobacter sp. | reverse complement strand
CGACTCGCCTGTCCTCAGCCGGTCCATACCCTTGCTGAAGTCCGCCATGGGCATGCGGTCTGTAATCACCGGATCAAGGTCCAGCTTGCCCGCCTTGAGCAGTGCATTCATCTGGAACCAGGTCTTGTACATCAGGCGTCCATTGATGCCCTGCACCAGCGCGCCTTTAAAAATAATGTCGTTCGCCAGGTTCAGTTCCATTGGCTTGGATGGAATACCCAGCAGCGAAGCTCTGCCGCCCAGCCGCAGAATTTTGAACCCCAGGCGGATTGCGTCGGGATGGCCGGACATCTCCAGGATCACGTCCACGCCGGTGCCGCCGGTCGCGCTCATCACCTGCTCATAGACGTTGTCTTTTGCAGGATTCAGAACGTGATCGGCCTTCATCTTTTCCGCCAGCTTGCGCCGATGATCGTTAATTTCCAGCGCAAACACTTCGCTCGCGCCGCACGCCCGCGCCACCGCAATGCAGAACAGGCCAATCGGCCCGCAGCCGATTACAGCTACAGTCTTTGCGGCGATCTCACCGGCCAGCACTGTGTGTACGGCGTTGCCCAGCGGATCGAGCACGCTGGCATAATCCGCCGGAATCCCCGGATCGATCTTCCAGATATTTGATTCCGGAATCTTCACAAACTCGGCAAATGCCCCGTTGGCATCCACGCCGATAATCTTTACATGCTGGCAAATGTGGGCTTCGCCGGTGCGGCACTGGTAACACTTGCCGCAGGCCACATGCATTTCTGCGGAAACAAAATCGCCTTCCTTCACCACGGTCACATTTTTGCCGGTGGCCACCACATGCCCGCAGAACTCATGACCGGGAATCAGCGGCGGCTTAATGCGGTTCTGCGCCCATTGGTCCCAGTTATATATATGCAGATCGGTGCCGCAGACTGAAGCCACCTTCACTTTCACCAGAACATCATCCGGGCCAATTTGGGGAACGGGCATCTGCCGGACGTCCGCTCCCGGCGCGGCCTCCGGTTTCACTACGGCAAGCATGGTTTCAGGCATTCAATTCCTAAGTTGGAGCAGGTGAGCGAGTGCAAAACTCTCTATTTTAACAAACTCATTTTCATCCTCTGCCCGCGCTGTGCCTCGCCGAGCGCAGGACACTCGGGCCTAAGCAGTTCTTGTTGCCAATATGTAGCACATGCCTGATAATTAAACAACCAGTTAATTAATGTCATCAGCTATCAAATCCGGCAAGTCCGGCTCTCGTGGTGAGCCTGAGAAAACTCGCGCCGCCATTCTCAAGGCCGCGCTGGAAGAGTTCGCGCATGAAGGTGTTACTGGGGCGCGGACAGACGAGATTGCCCGCCGCGCCGGCGTCAACAAAGCGCTGCTTTATTACTACTTCAAGGATAAAGAAGGGCTCTACGCTGCGGCCCTGGACCAGGTTTTTTCCGGCCTGCATCAACGTGTCGCCAGTGTGCTGGAGCGTGCGGACCTCCCGCCGCGAGAGAGATTGCTGCTATACGCGCAAACTCATTTTGACTACATCGCCAGCGCACCCGTTTACCCGGGACTGGTGCAGCGTGAGTTTATGCGCAGCGCGGGCCGCGCGCTTTCACCGGCTGCCAGCCGCATCATGGAGCGCCATGGCAAGCCCTTGTATAGCCGTCTGGAAAAGCTGATCGAAGAAGGCATCGGCACCGGCGATTTCCGCAAGGTCGATCCAGTTCAGACCGTAACTTCGATTATCGGCACCATTGTTTTTTATTTCATCAGCATGCCCGCGCAGGTGTTGATGCATCCCGGAGATCCTGCCTCTCCGGAGCGAATTGCCGCCCGACGCGCCGCCGTGCTCGATTTTATTTGTGCCGCGGTTTTTACTCCGGCGGCAGCACAGAAAGTTTGTAAACCATGAGCCAGCGCAACCGCTTCTTTGCTTTTCTCGGGCTGCTGCTGGTCATTGCCGCCGTCTACTATTTTCTGTCTTCCGACCACTCTTCGGACCTCGTGTTAATCGGCACCGTTGATGCTAATCAGGTCGTTGTCAGCCCAAAAATCAGCGGACGTATTGAACGCCTCGCAATAGACGAAGGCACTGAAGTCAAAGCCGGAGACACGGTCGCCGTACTCGACTCGCAGGAACTCACCGCGGATCGCCTGGCTGCCGAAGCGCTTCTGTCCAGCCTGAGGCATCAAGTTTCACAGACGCGCGCGACCGAAGAACAAACCGCAGGCGAGACTTCCAGCGGAGTTGTAAATGCGGAGGCGCGCTTGCGCGCTGCCCAAGCCACATTGCTTCAGGCGCAGGCCGACTTGCAGCGCATTCAGGGCGACACACGGCGATCCGTTGCGTTGGCGCAGCAAGGTATCGCATCGCAGCAGCAGGCCGACCAGGCTGAAGCGCAGCTTAAGGCGCAGCAGGCTCTGGTTCGGGCCGCGGAAGACCAGTCTCGCGCGGCGCAGGCGGATCTGGTAACCGCGCAGGCTCACACAAGGCAGACTCAGGCTGCGCAGAGCAATGTCGCATCTACCCGCGCGCAGCAGTTGAACGCCAAAGCGCAGTTGGAAGCCGCGGAAGCCCGCCTTGGCTATACCAAAGTGACAGCTCCCGTCAGCGGAATCGTTACTGTCCGCGCCGCCCGCGAAGGCGAAGTTGTGAATCTGGGCCAGCCCATCGCGATCATTACAGACCTCAACGATACCTGGGTCCGCGCCGACATTCCCGAAACCGAAGCGGTCCACATTGCGCTCGGCGACAAACTCAATGTCCGTTTACCTTCGGGCGATATCGTCTCCGGCAAAGTTATTTTCAAGGCGCCGGAAGCAGATTTTGCCACGCAACGCGACGTGAATCGCCGCAAGCGCGACATCAAGGCCATCGCGCTGAAGCTGCAGGTGGATAACAGCAAGAAAAATCTTGTTCCCGGAATGACAGCGGAAGTTCTCGTCCCCAAAGCCAAATTGGAAGGCCGCTGATGCCGACGCACGCGATTCAAGTGATCGATATCGTGAAGCGCTTCGGGAACTTCACCGCCGTTGATGGTGTCTCTTTCGCGGTGGAAGAAGGTGAGATCTTCGGCCTGCTTGGGCCCAATGGCGCGGGCAAATCAACTCTGATCCGGATGATGACCACCTTGCTTGACATCACTTCCGGCACCGCCATCATTGAAGGCGCTGACGTGCGTAAAGCTCCCAATACGGCGCGGCGCTCCATGGGCGTGATTCCCCAGGCCATGACCAGTGATGGCGACCTCACCGTATGGGAAAACCTGAGCATTTATTCCAAACTTTATGGCATTCCCACTGCCGACCGGGAAAAATCTATCGACGAGTTGCTTACGTTGGTTGATCTCAATCAATGGCGTGACGCTCCCGCGCGAAATCTTTCCGGCGGTATGCGGCGGCGTTTGGAAATCGCGCGTGGACTGGTGCACCGCCCACGAATTTTTTTTCTCGACGAGCCTACCACCGGTCTTGATCCTGTTTCCCGCGTAGCCGTTTGGGAAATGATTACCAGCATCAAGCAGCAGCGTAATCTCACGGTTTTGATCACAACGCATTACATGGATGAAGCCGACCGGCTGTGCGATCGCATTGCCATTGTGGATCACGGCAAGCTGGTGGCGCTGGATACGCCGCGCAATCTCAAGAACAGCATTCCCGGATCGAGCGTGATTGAAGCGCAATTCCTGCGGCCTCCCGCAGACTGGCAAAGGACGCTGGAAGGATTGGCGGGCGTGAAATCCGTACAGCCGGAAGGCGCGGACATGTACCGCATTCTGACCGAAGATGGATCACGCACCACCACCGCTCTTGTAGAGGCAGCGGTTCACTCCAATGTTGTGGTGAAAACTCTTACCGTACAGAGCACTACCCTTGACGATGTGTTTGTTCATTTCACCGGGAGACAGCTGCGCGACCAGATTGTGGATTCGCCGCTTTATCAGTCTCCCGTGGCCTGGGGCAAGTAACGGTGCTCAGCTTTTTTAAGAGTGGGCGCATGATGGCCATCGTGGAACGCGATCTGCGCAAATTCTTCCGCTCGCCTGCGCTTATGGTAGCGGCAATGGTATTTCCGCTGGTACAACTCATCGTTCTGGGGAACGCCTTTGGCGGCAAGATCAAAGACGCTAAAATCGGAATCGTCTCCCACGATACCGGCCCCCAGGCCATTCGCGTGATCGAAGCCCTGCGGGCAGTCCAGAGCAACGCGCGTACTTTTCAGCCAATCGTTTATCCCGACGAACAAGTCATGATTGCGGCTGTCCGCCGCGGCGACCTGAATGCCGGGCTCGTCATCCCCCCGCAATTCTCGCGCAACGTGTACGAGCAGACCCGGCCTCAAATAGGCCTGGTGCTGGATAACACTGACAATTTCATGACTTCCACCTTCGTGGATGAAATGACTCAACTTGTGGCGGCGCTCAACCAGCCGGAGGTACAGCCGCGTGTGGTGCAGCAGATTGGGCTTGAGGTGGTGGAGCTTTATCCTTATATCGAATACATGAAGTACCTGCTGCCCGGCTCCATCACGCTGGCCATGTTCGTCAGCGTGATGATCGGCGGCGGAATTGTTTATATTGACGACAAAGCCCGCGGCGTACACGAAGGTTACCTGGTCACGCCCATCACCAAGCTGGAGCTTGTAGCCGGCTTGAATGTTGCCGGCGCGTTCAAGGCCATGGGTGCAGGCATTGTGCTCACAATTCTTGGATCGTTGATTGCCGGCGTGGGCTCCACGTTTCAGCCGGCAAATTTTCTCTGGCTGCTTTTGCTGATCGCCGCCACTTCATTCGCATTCATCTCCATGATGTTCGTCATGATGGTGCGCGTCAACGATCCGCTGATTCCGCGCGCTGTCTTCGGCATTTTGAACACGCTGCTCTATTTTCCCAGCGGCGCTATTTACCCGGTCCAGGCTTTTCCCAAATGGCTGCAATGGATAGCCTGGATCGATCCGTTTACCTATTCTGTCAGCGGCTTCAAGGCGGTTTTGCTTAAAGGCGTTGGACTGGCTGCAATCTGGCCTGACCTGCTGTATCTTGGTGGGTTCGCCCTGGTCGCTTTCGCGCTGTCAACATTGCTCTTTAAACGCACACTTTAGAAGGAACCTTCTGTGCCTCTCCTCACCAACATCAAGACCACGCTGGAGATGATCAAGTGGGAACATTCCATTTTTGCCCTACCATTTGCTCTCTGCGCAGCCATGCTCGCCGCAGGAGGCATGCCCACAGCAGCCAAACTGGGGTGGATCGTCCTATGCATGATCTCAGCGCGCTCAGCTGCAATGGCATTTAACCGCATTGCGGACGCGAGAATTGACGCGGCAAATCCTCGCACGGCCATGCGCGCCATTCCCGCCGGCATGCTGTCACAGAAATTTGCGACGGCTTTTGTAGTGGTGGCCTGCCTGCTTTTTATCATCGGGGCGGCTGAACTCAATCGTGTAACGCTGCTACTGTCTCCCGTGGCACTCGCGGTGGTGCTGTTTTATTCATATACCAAACGATTCACGCGCTGGTCACACCTGGTGCTGGGATTTGCGCTGGGCATTGCTCCGGCGGCGGCATGGATCGCGGTGCGTGGCTCTCTTGATCCGCGCATTCTACTGCTTACGGCGGCGGTCACATTCTGGGTAGGCGGCTTTGACGTGTTATACGCATGCCAGGATATTGAGTTCGACCGCGCCCACTCGCTTAATTCAATTCCGCAGGCAATGGGCGTTCCCAAAGCTCTCATGGTTGCGCGGACGTTGCATGTCGTCATGCTCGGCTTGCTTGTGGCATTGGTCGTAGTGTTTGGGCTTGGGAAACTGGCAATCGTTGGCGTAGTGGTTGTGGCGGCGCTTCTGGCTTATGAGCACTCGCTGATCGCCTCAGACGACCTCAGCAAACTGAACGCGGCGTTTTTTACCATGAATGGCGTGATTGCCGTCGTGTTTTTTGTGTTTGTGGCGGCGGACCTGCTGATGCGAGTTCCAAAGCCGTGATAGGCTGACTGCGCATGCGCGATCCGGTTGAACTGGAAATCTTTAAAAGCCTCTTCCACTCCATTGCAGAAGAAATGGGCGCGGCCCTGCGCCGCACGGCTTTTTCTCCCAACATCAAAGAACGCCGCGATTATTCCTGCGCTGTTTTTGACGGCGAGGGCGAAGTCGTTGCCATGGGCGATCATATGCCGGTGCATCTGGGATCGATGCCCATGTCAGTTCGCGCGGCGGTGGAGACGCTCACGCTCAACGCCGGCGATGTGGCGATCCTGAACGATCCTTTTTGCGGCGGCACGCACCTGCCGGACATTACGCTGGTTGCGCCGGTGTTTGTTGAGGGCAACGGTAAGCACAAGCGCGCGACGAGACCGGCATTTTATGTGGCATCGCGCGCCCACCATGCCGACGTGGGCGGAACGTACGCCGGATCCATGGGAATCTGTCGAGAGATTTATCAGGAAGGAATCCGTATTCCTCCCATCAAGCTGATTGCCGGAGGCAAGTTGCAGGATGACGTCTTCCGCCTGCTGCTCAACAATGTGCGAACTCCGGAAGAACGCGAAGGCGACTTGAACGCGCAGATTGCCGCCTGCCATACCGGTGAAGCGCGGCTACTGGAGATCACGGAGCGTTATGGCTTGGCGCGCTTGCAACACGTGATGGACGAATTGCAGGAATATTCAGAAAAATTAATGCGGGCATTTCTCTGCAAGGTGCAGCATGGCCGTTACGAAGCCGAAGACTTTCTGGACGATGACGGCGCTGGTTCGGGGCCGGTGCGCATCGCCGTGGCTTTAACTTTTGCGTCCGCTGCGGCAGGCACGCCGCTGGTGATGGTTGATTTTACTGGCAGCTCACCTCAGGTGGCCGGCAGCATCAATGCCGTGGACGCGATTACTTTCTCGGCATGTTTTTATGTCTTCCGTTGCCTTCTGCAGGAAGATGTTCCAGCCGCAGCGGGACTCATGCGGCCCGTGCGAATGATTGCGCCATCGGGAACGGTGGTGAATGCGCGGCCACCTGCGGCTGTGGCTGGTGGGAATGTCGAGACCTCGCAGCGTATCGTCGACGTGCTGCTGCGCGCATTGGCCAAGGCCATGCCGGACCGCGTGCCTGCCGGTTCTTCCGGCACCATGAATAATTTGACGATTGGCGGGATCGACGAACGCACCGGCGAGCCCTTTGCTTACTATGAAACCATTGCCGGCGGAATGGGAGCGCGTCCTGATCGGGATGGTGTGAGCGGCGTGCATACACATATGACGAACTCGCTCAATACCCCGGCTGAAGCGCTGGAGTATGCGTATCCTCTGCGAGTTACGAAATATTCTTTGCGTAAAGGCAGCGGTGGAGCGGGGAAGTTCCGTGGCGGAGACGGCATTGTGCGCGAAGTGGAGTTGCTGGCCGACTCCGAAGTTACGCTGCTGGCGGATCGCCGCAGTCGCGGGCCATACGGATTGCAGGGCGGCGCTGACGGCGCAACGGGGCGGACTGAAGTTGTCCATCAAAACGGCGGGCGTGAAACACTTCCGGGTAAAACCAGCGTGCGCCTGAAAAAAGGTGACAAGGTAAGGATCGAATCGCCTGGAGGCGGCGGCTGGGGAGGCTTTTTCTGAAATCCCGACCCTGAGCGTTCTTTTGCGAAGGGAGGGAGCCCTATTGTCAGAAGAAAGCTTAATTTACACCAGAAGCTTACAAAGCATTTCGGCGATAGGGTTCCCTCACGCGCAAAACCGGCGCGTTCGGGATTTTCAAAAAGGCCAACGGCTATTTCTGCGGCGTTGGTGTCGGCGTCGCCTGATCTTTTTTCTTCCTGTTCAGCACCTGCCCCAGCACATCGCCCAGATTGGGAGCGGGAGTGGGCGTAGCTTGCGGCTGCTGACCCTGGTTGCTGCCGACCGCCGGACTGGCAGGTTGCTGCTGATTTTGTTGCTGTTGCTGGCCACCAAGCGCTCCCAGAATTCCACCAATGCCGCCCTTCTGTTGGTTAGCGCCGCTTGCATTTCCATTCTGATTCTTATTGCCAAGAATTGCGCCCAGAATTCCCGTGGTTAGCTGGCCTGGATTTTTGCTGGTGGGCAGCAGATTATTTAATTTCATCTTGGCAATCTGCTGCACGTCGGGCGCAACCTGCGGATGCTGGAAGGTGCCGGTAACGATCACCGGCAACACCAGTTCTCCCTGATTGTTAGCAAGTGCGGTGTTCATGAATCCACCGATCTGCGTGCCGCCCGCCTGCTGGCTTATGGCCTTATTCAAAACGGCGGTCACATGCAGGTTCAGAGACTGATCGGCCAGGTTCACAAGGCCTGCGGCGGCCAGGGTGCCGCCGTTAATCACGGCTTTGAGATTGTTGGTCTGGGCAAGACCGTTCTTCACGTCGAAATTTCCGGTGAGCTGGACCAAGTCAGTAAAGTTCTTTGGAGCGCCAAAGCCATTGCCTAAGAATTTTCCCACCGATGCTAATTCATGCAGCAGATCAAGGTTCATCAGCTTGCCGTTAGTCAAGTTGATGGCCATGTTGCCATTGAGACTGCGGGCGATGCTGGTGGCTGAGGAAGAGCTGAAGCTGGCATTCACATTCGAGGCCAGCATGCCATAGATCGTCTGCTTCACATCGGAGACGGACGAGATCAGTTTGTTGGCATCAACCTTATCAGTCTTTAAATTTACGGTGTACACAGGCTGTGCCGGGCGCATGTCAATGGTGATGGAGCCATTTTCTTTCCCGTTGTAAAGGTCAGCAGTAACTGGATTCATCTTGATCAAACCATGGTCCAGCGTTACGTTCGAGTGGACATTGTTCAAAACCAGATCGTCATACTGAATTACGCCAATGGCGACAGTCCCTCCGCCGGTCATCTTGGTGAGCATGCTGGGCTCGGCTTTGGTCTGCGCGTTTGCTTCAGGGACAAAGCGCCAGAAGCTGCTCGCGTGTTTGGCGGGTTGCGCCGGAGTGGCGGCAAAAGTCTGCTGAAGCTCAGCCACATTCACTTTGTCCGCGTTCAGGGCAAACTGGACTTGCGGCGCTGCAAAGTTCTTAAGCGTAATTGTGCCTCCGGCATTGGTCTGGCCAAGACTTAAGGCGATATTTTGCAGCGAGGCTGAGTTCTGGCTAAACCGGATATCGGAGTTCTTGATCTGCAGCGGCTTCGTTAGCGAAGGCATCTTCAGCGTGGCATTGGTGATCTTGCCGGTGCCGTCAAAGTTCAACGCAGACATGTTCTTGGTGGATCCCTGCGCTTTTACATCAAGCGTAAGCGCACCATCTCCGGACATGCCGTCCACTGCCGAGACGCCCGCGGCTTTGGCAATGTTGATCAGCTCGCCGATGCGGGCATTGGGGGCGCGTAAGGTCGCGCTGATAGAACTATTCGGCGCGGTGTACTGGGAGAGCGCAAAACTGACGTTGACCGTGGTGGAACCGGTGGTCGCCGCAAATTCATTGGAACGGACAGTGTCCGGCGTGAGGGCCAGAGTGATTTCATTTACCTTGACCGGCTGGGGAATTTCTTTACCGCTGATATCCAAATTGCGGGCGGAGAGCTGTCCGTTCAAGGCAGGTTTGTCCATAGCTCCGCGCGCCGTGATATCGGCGTTGACTTGGCCCTTTACGTCCACTTCCTTGCCGAATGCGACTCCGAAAGCCGAGGCCAGACGCGCCGCTTCTGCAATGGAAGCGTTGGATGCCGTGAGCTTGAGATCGATCTGGGAGGGAGTCGGTTTGGTATTGACCGTGCCAGCCAGGGAGATGGGCGTGGCACCCAACTTAAGATCGCCTTTATGAATCTGGATGACGTCATTGGTCAGATCATCGGCAACGTCATAATCCAGCGCGATGGGATAACCGACATTCACGTTGTGGATACGCGCGTTTTCCACTTTGATCGTCCCTGTGGAAGCCAGCTTGCCTCCGGAATTTTTAACGCTGGCGTTGCCGGTAATTACCGCGTCAATGCCGTTGAGGGATTGCGAGTTCAAAAACTTTTGTGCTGCACCAGTGGACACCTGCTCCAGCCGCAATGTGCCGTCAAATGGCGTATTCAGCATGTCAGCTTCTTTAATGGGGCCGCCTTTGCCTTCCAGCCAGATGGCCTGCTTGCCTTCACCGGGAAGGTGTGCCGTAAGCTTCATGCTGAATTGCTGGTCGGGAGCGAAATTACTGACATTGAGATCTATGTGGTCATACACTGCGCGAGATTGGTGCTTTTGCAGATCGGTAATCGCAACTTGTCCATCATTGATGAAAAGATTCGCCAGCGTGAGCTGGCCTGCTGGCTGCTTGTTCGCTGGTTGAGTTGAAGGAGATTGCGCGCCAGGAGGCCCAGTGGACGTGGTAGGTGTTGGGGCTTGAGCCGGCTGCGAAGGAGTTTTCTGTGCGGCGGTTGGCTTAGATTCCTGCCCCAGCGTGGCAAAATTCCAGACGCCCTGGGCATTGCGCACCAATTCAATATGCGGATGCACCAGTTCCAGCGAATTCACTTCAAGTTGCTTGCGCAGCAGCGGCCAGAACTTGACGCTTACAGCCAGCTTGTCGGCTGTGGCAAAAGGGCGGTTCGTGTTGAAATGAGGGTCTTCCGCAATCGTCGTATTCTCCACATTGAAGGCTGGAGGGAAGAGACGCAGTCCCATATTGCCCAGCGTGACTTGTCTTCCCAGCCGTTTTTCAAGCTGCGACTGAATTTGCCCGTGATATTGATTCACGTCAATCAGGTGCGGCAGGATAAGAACGGCGGCTATCAATAAAACGACAATGACGGCGATTGCGATACCAAGTTTGCGCATGGCTGCCTCACTCAGCGCCCCTACTCAGCGCTTATATAGTTTCGATGCGTGGGTTTCCCTACATAGTTTGAAGCCATGTGCAATGGTACGGTTGCAGACCTCTCAGAAACAGGCAAAGAAGATGGGAATGAAGCACTTGGCCCCTTCTTCCTAAATGCCTGATACATGGAGCAGATACATGGAGCAGTAACACGCTCTTTGCGCGCTTTCCGTGCGCGGATTAAACCGCCCGACAAAATGCGAATCAAAGGTACAACTGCGGAGCAAGGAAGCCTGTTTTTCATCCAGAGCCGTTTGACGATCCCGCCCGTTCCTTGCTAAACTCAAGGTTTCATTGACACTTATCCCACCAAAAAGGTTTCCAAGTGCCAGGTTATACCCGTCGTCAATTAAAGGAAGATAAGTTCGCCAAAACCGCCCAGGGCGCAGCACAATGGGCCACGGGCCACCGCCAGACGGTGATTTGGACAGTGGCCCTTGCGCTGGTTGCCGTTTTGTTGACCGCCGGTGTAATCACCTGGCGCAGCCACCAATCCGATGAAGCCAACACACAGTTGTCAGCGGCCATGCGCACGCTTGACGCGCAGATTTTACCGGCAGGCTCACCGCCCCCGGCTGAAGATGCCGGTCCCACATTTCCCACGATTGCCGATCGCGCAAAAGCCGCGCAAAAGCAGTTCCAGGCCATCGCCGATAAGTATTCCACGGTCTCTCCGGGAAGGATTGCCCGCTATATGAGCGGAATCGCATTGATGCAGGCGGGCGACAAGGCGGGCGCGGAGCAAGAGTTGAAAACTGCCGCCAATTTCAGACACAAGGATGTGGTGGCTTTAGCCAAAATGGCGCTGGCATCCATATATCGGGGAACGAACCGAGCAGCGGAAGCAATCGCCATTTACAAAGATTTATCAGAGCACCCCACCGTGACAGTGCCGAAATCTCAGGCGCAACTGGAACTGGCTGAAATGTATGAAAGCACAGATCCGCAGCAGGCAACCCTGATTTACCAGCAGTTGCAAAAAGACGATCCGCGAAGTCCCGCAGCCCAGATAGCTGGGCAAAAGCTTACCAAATCCCGGTAAACGTCCCGCAAATCCAGAACTGGGCAGAGTTCAACCGGCTGAACGCAACCGGAGTTCGTCGAATTAGGCGGCAACCTTCGCGGTGAATCCGCATCTCTATTAGCAGGCGGCGCTCAATTCTGGCTGCCAAATCCACCAGGAGTTTTAAGCATGAAATCCTTTTTGGCAGGGTTGGGAATTGGTATTGGTTTGGGGATTCTTTTTGCCCCGATGAGCGGCGAAGAAACGCGCGACAATCTTACACAACGGGCCAGCGATCTGGCGGACTCAGCACGCGATCTGGCGAACCAGGGTCGCGACAAGGTTCGCACGACGGTTTCTGCAATTCGTGGACAGGCTGATCGTTTTGCCAGCAACGTGCAGGAAGCTACCGGAACTGAAACCCGCAATCTCTAAACAATCCTCAAGCAGCAAATGCATTAGACGGCGGAGAGAAACGTCTGCTTTCAATAAGGGGTGGGTCAATTCCAACAAAATTGACCCACTTTGCCGTTGCGCATTCCTAGTCTCGCCGCGTTTTTGGTATCCACTTAGCGCACCACAAAAATGCGGCTCGGATTCTTCACGGAAATAAAAATGGCAAGGGCTCCGGTAAGGTCATGCGATGCGAGATTCCCAAAACTATTCCTCATCCTCCCCCGTGGTTCCGATATCGGTTGCTTCCTCAGCGGGAACCAAGGGAACCGCCTGGCCGGCGAAATACTGCTGAAGCCGCGTGATGAGCGTTTGCGCTGTAGCGCCGCTGTCGCCTAGCATTTGCGCGAATTGTCGTCCAGGATGAAGGACATCCCATGAGGAACGATGTTGTGCCGCCCGGCGGACACCAGGAGTCTTGTTGCCAAAACCATCAATGACGAGATTCCAGATCGGTTTGAACTGTTCAATCATCATGTTCTCGCCAAGGGGAATCCATATGTCGTCCACCATCAGAGAGCGAAAATGAAAATCCGCAAGCTGAAGATTGTTTGCCTGATCTATGGAGGCGGCGTGCTGCCGCAAACGGTCTCGCAGAGCCCGCCCCTTCGAGGCATCGAACGCCAGTCCACCTTTTCGCGCACCTTTCGGCACGGCCTTGCCGACATAAATGGGTTGTCCAAAGACCTCATTCCTGTTTTGGTCCGAAACCGGCCGATATGGCTCGAAATCACCGGTGTAATAAACCGCATAAACTCCCGCCCCAATAAGGCCTGCCGTATCCGCAAGCGGGGCAACCGGACGCAATAAAAGGGCTTCTGCCACGCTGCGACCAAGATTTGTCTTGTCGAGCGGATTGTATGGAACGGCCATCGTTAGGCGTCTCCGCTGCGTGAGAGCAGAGAGTATGCGCGACGGAGCGCGCCACCGTCTCTGCGAGGCGCACTGGCACAGCATTGCCCAACTGGCGCATGGCTTCCGTCCATGGACCGCGAAGGATGTAATCGTCGGGGAAGGTTTGCAAACGCGCCGCCTCACGAACGGTAAAGTATCTCACCGTTCCATCAGCGCGCGCGAGCATGTTCTCTCCTCCGGGCACGCCGTGATCTCCCGCCTTCAGGGTTTTGGCGGGCTCGTCGAGTGGACTGCCGGTATGGCCCGGATAACTGCGCGCACCTGGATTCACCGAATGGTTGGCGACTGCGTTCCTGGGGAACTTTTCGGGATTGGGCAGGTCGCTGATTGCGTCTCGCACCGTGAGCCAGGGAGATTTGCCATTCCGAAACAAGTCGCCGCGACGGAGCCTCTCGATCTGGTTCATTTGCCGCAAGGTAAGTTGCGGACGTTGTCTCCTAGCGATGCCATGTCGGTCCCAGTATTCGCTGGTGACCCATTTCGAGTATAGAAGCGCATCTTCGGAATGGCTTGCTTCCGGAAAGGACCATTCAATACCTAGATCCGAGCGGAAGCCCACCAGGAACACGCGTTCCCGCTTCTGAGGCACTCCGTAATTGGCGGCGTTGAGCAGTCTAAAAACAACGTTGTACTCCGAGCGGACGCGGCGCGAAGTGTGGTGCTGCTCCAGGCGCGCGCGATGCTCGATCCAAGTTTCAGACTTGCGGCGGAGTAGATTGGGGTGCGTGAGCTGAAGGTGAACATACTCAAAATAGCTAGCGAAGGTTTGCCGCATCAGCCCCTTGACGTTTTCAAAAATGAAAGCCTTGGGACGCAGCTCGCGCACGGCGCGCACCGCTTCCGGGAACATGTCGCGCCTGTCCAAGTATCCGCGGTGCTTTCCGCCTAGCGAGAATGGCTGGCAGGGCGGGCCGCCGGACACTACCATAACCTCCTCCCGCTGGATTTTGCCGTAGTCGAAGCTCCGCACGTCGCCCTCGTAGAGCGGCCACTCCTCGACAGAATGGTTGTGGCGGCGCTGGTTTTCCCGAAATGTCTCGCACGCATCGTGATCCCACTCGATCACTGCGGCGTGGCGAAATCCAGCATTGGCCATTCCGATAGCCATGCCGCCAGCGCCTGCGAACAACTCAACGCTTCGCATCGAGGAACCTCCTTATCGTTTTGCGGAGCCGCTCAGGCTTGCCGAGTTGGCATTCCCAGACGGTCAGCACTTTCCATCCTCCACGCGCGAGCGCCCTGTTGTTGCGCCGATCGCGCAGCTTGTTTCCCTCGAGTTTCGGCTTCCAGAATTCGAGCCGTGACTTGGGCATTCGCGCCAACCCGCAGCCGGCGTGCCTGTGCCAGAAACATCCGTGAACAAGAATAACCTTGTGACGGGACCTAAACACCAAATCGGGGCAGCCCGGCAGATTCTTCTGGTGGAGTCGATAGCGGTAGCCGAGCGAGAACACGAGTTTACGGACAAGCATCTCCGGGCGCGAGTTCTTCGAGCGTACCCGCGCCATGATCTCGGAACGTTCGTTTGGAGAGAGTGAGTCCACCACAAGACTCCTACTCCCCTTTCAAAGCGGTCAGCAGCGGCCATTTGTTTGCGATGTACTGTTCCGCAGCCTCTCGTACCACCCAAGCGAGCGACACCTTTTTCTGGCGGGCGATGTTTTCCAAAGTCTGGTAAATATCCGATGGGAAGCTAATGGTCGCCCGCACAGAGGAGCTTTCAACTAAGACGGGTTGTCGTTTTCGTTTGGCGCTCGGAGTCACGTGAATATTTGCTCCGCTGCAAAGTATAGCACTGCACCACAGTTCACCACTGCGGTGAATGTAGTGGAAAACAGGGCGTTAACTCTAATAAAGATTGTCCGGAATCCGCATTGGAAAATACCAGGCAGAAGTGTGTTTGAAAATCTCTAGCCTAGCCAGGGCAGACGCATCTTAATTCGTTTCGCAGGCTGTAACCTCGGGAAATGGGCGAGAACCACGTGTGAACTCACTCGATAGTGCATAAAAGACGACTCATAAGCGAGTGTTTTGCGCAAATGTTGCT
>JBARNL010000032.1:0-2861 GCA_049802955.1 Candidatus Angelobacter sp. | reverse complement strand
GCCCAGGCCGGCGCGAATGTGGCATTCACCTTTCGATCTTCGGCGAATGAAGCTGGCCTAACGCTTAAAGAACTACAAGCTACCGGTGTTCAGGCGCTTGCGTTTGAATGCGATCTTCGCCGGGCAGAAAGCGCCCAAGAGGCAGTCAAGAATGTGCTGAAGCATTTCCGCCAAATCGACTTGCTCATAAACAACGCTGGCGTGTTTGAAACCGCAGATATAGAAGCCATCACCGCCAAACAATGGGACGAAGTCTTTGCCGTCAACGTCCGCGCGCCGTTTCTGGTTTCGCAAAGCTGTATTCCAGCGCTGCGCAGTGCGCAAGGCCGCATCATCAATATGGGATCACTCGGTGGAGAGAAGCCGTGGGCAACTCATGCACATTACTGTTCCTCCAAGGCGGCCCTGCACATGCTAACTCAGGTAATGGCCAAGGCCCTGGCGCCAGAGATTGCCGTTAACTGCGTTGCGCCGGGCATGATCGACTCCGGAGCGGGTGAAAAAGACCCTGCGCTTTTAGACCGTCTGGCCGCGCATACGCCAATGAAAACAAACGGATCGCCTCAGGATATCGTAAGCGCCGTAATGTATTTCGCCACCACGCCGCACTTCATCACCGGCCAGATTCTCACCGTGGACGGTGGTCTGGGGCTGCGTTAGCTAACGCTGGCTCACAAATGCCTTCACCACAATCGCCCTTGGATCTTTTCCCAGCGGAATCATGGTTTCCAGCGCTGGAATTTCTGGCACCGGCCGGCCTTTGTTATCGATAAGTGAAAGCACCGTCATGTCGCCGCTTCCTGTATTCACCACAAGCAAAAGTAGCTGGTTGGGTGAGAGCGCCAGGCTTTCCGGATGGCTCCCAACGGGCACGGAGGCGGTGCGCTTGCCGTTATCAATGCTGTAAACCGCCACGGAATCCGAGCCAAAATTCGCCACATAGAGCAGGGCATTGTCCGGCGACACCAAGCTGCGCACCGGATGGTCGCCAATCTGGAACGTGTTATTGACTTCGTTCGCGTTGGTGGCGATTTCAGAAATTGAGCTGGAGTCATAGTTGCTTACAAAAAGCTCGCCGCCATCCGGTTTTACCACCAGATGAACCGGCGTTTTGCCTACGTCCAGAAGGGCGAGCAGCTTGTCGGTCTTCAGGTCCACCACGCCAACCTGTCGCGATTCGCTGCATGCCACAAACACTTTGCTTGAATCCGGCACAATCGCCAGATCCACCGGCTTGGCACAGACCGCAATCTTGTTGCGTACAGCCAGCTTTTGCGTGTCCACAATAGCAATTGAATCCTCATCTCTCAGCGCGACAATCGCCAGCTTGCCGTCCGGCGTCAGGCGCGCCAGATTACTCCCATTGCCGGTTGGGATGTATTTAATTACCCTGCGCTGGTCCAGGTCGATCACTGACAGGTTGGCCGATCCGGAGTTCGCCACATAAGCTCGCTTGCCGTCGGAAGAAACGTCCACAAAAAATGGTGCGCGATGCACCCCGATGGTCGAAACCACTCTATTCGTTTCCGCGTCAATTCCGCTGATGTTGTTGGATTCCGTATTGGCTACGTAGATCTCGTTCTTCCTGGGATTTACCGCCAGCCCGGTCGGGCTTCGTCCCACGGAAACCGTGGTCAGTATCGAAAGCGCGCGCAGGTCGATTACGGTTACGCTGTTGCTGCCGCCATTGGCGACATACGCGTATTCGCGATAATTGGGGCTCGGCTCTGGAGTATCTTTGCAGCCTGTCAGCAGGGCAAGAGCAAGGCAAGCCGCTAATGTAAATGCTCGCAAGTTATCTGCCGGCCTTGGCAACCGCGGGTTGCGCGCGCGGCTGTTGAACATTCCGGTGCACCACGGCCGCAATCTGCCGTATTTCATTCATCATTTCGTCGAATTGATCTGGAATGATCGACTGGGCTCCGTCAGAAAGAGCATGCTCAGGATCGTGATGCACTTCCACCATAAGTCCATCGGCACCCACTGCCACTGCGGCCCGTGAGAGCGGCAGGACTTTGTTGCGCTTTCCTGTTCCATGGCTGGGGTCAACGATGATGGGCAGATGGCTCAGTCTCTGTACCGCCGGTACAATGCTCAGGTCCAGCGTGTTGCGCGTGTGATCGGCAAAGGTGCGGATGCCGCGCTCGCACAGGATCACCTCATAATTGCCTTCGCTCAGGATATATTCCGCTGCCATCAGAAATTCTTCCAGCGTCGCGGACATGCCCCGCTTCAGCATCACGGGTTTGCGCAACCGTCCAACTTTCTTCAATAACGAAAAGTTCTGCATGTTACGCGCGCCAATCTGGATCACGTCAGCATAGTCCGCCACCAGGTGCAGTGATTCTTCGTCCAGTGCTTCCGTGATAATTCGCAGCCCAAATTGGTCGCGGATTTCCGCCATGATCTTTAAGGCGTCTTCACCCAGGCCTTGAAACGCATAAGGCGATGTCCGGGGTTTATACGCTCCGCCGCGGAAAAATCGCGCGCCGCCCTTCGCCACCCGCTCAGCCACCGCAAATGCCTGTTCCCGGGATTCGATCGAGCATGGGCCGGCCACCACTCCCAGGTCGCTTCCGCCAAAACTTCCATCGCTGCCCGCAAAGCGAATGACCGTATCTTCTTCCTTGGCATCGCGGCTTACCAGCTTATACGGCTTGCTGACCTGTATGACTTCCTGCACGCCGGACATTTCATCCAGTACGCCCTGTTCCATGGCGCCTTTATTGCCGGTGATGCCAATGGCGGTGCGCTGCGCTCCGGGGATAGGATGCGCCCGCAATCCGAGTGACTCAATACGCTCACATACCGCGCGTACCTGTTCCTCGCTGGCATGCGCCTTCATTACCACTAACATGACT
>JBARNL010000031.1:0-4645 GCA_049802955.1 Candidatus Angelobacter sp. | reverse complement strand
CCAGCGAGAGATCCCTATCGATTTAGAAGACCCAGTGAGTGGGCCAATGCCTTGAGTTTTCCTGTGCGATAGGTATCCCTCACCGCAAAGCTCGCGGGTTCGGGACGTTGGAAAAAGGTCCTTCGTGTCCTTTGTGGTAAATGGGTTTTCTTTGGCGCAGTGAAGACACTTTATTGGAGGACACGCATCATGCTTAAGCAACAAACTATCCCCACATCGCTGGGACAACTTACGGTTTCGTCACTTACGCTCGGGGAATTGCGGCAGCTCGATTCGCTGTTCCAGGAAAAACCTTCGGCAGAAAGTTCCGGACTGGCTTCATTGCTCCGGTATTTGCCGGTGATCCAGAACGCCGTAAGGAAAGTGCATCAGGACCTGACCGCGGAACAGCTTGAAAACGGACTTACCTTTGACGATTTCAATGTTCTTTTCAATGCCATGCTTGAAGTTTCAGGTCTCAAGAAGGCGGCCGCGGGGGAACCGACTCCGGTACCGGCATAGCCGACTGGCCATTTGTCTTTGGCCACGTCGCCACCGCTACCGGATGGACACTGCACGATATTGAGCAGCTGACTTTGTGGGAACTGAACGATTTGATGGCGTACTGGAAGGACTATCCGCCGACTCATGTGCTCGTGGCCGCTTATCTGATGGGCGGAAAGCGGAAAACAGCCGGCAAAACTCGAAACTTTACTGACGGACATTTTAATGAACTGACGCAGGCTGTCTCTTTCGCGGGCGGAACTTTGACCAAAAATCTTCCGCAGTTCTATAAGGCATAACTTTATCAAGCCTTGCGTGCCGATAATGGAGTGCAAAACTTTAGATGTTACGGTTGTGCGAGATCGTTCACTTTTTGCTTTGCAAACACGTGAATGTTCACTACTATCTCGTTTTCCAGGGAGAGTAGCTCATGCGCAAAGCAGGCGTCCTGCTGCTGCTGTTTTTTTTGTTCGGTTGTTCTGGCAATAAATTGGATCAGAGTACGGCCGAGGCGTTGGCGAAGCGTATTCTATCCTCAAATCCAGCCAGGTTCAGTCTGCATGTGGGCCGAGTCGCGACCCAGTGCCCTTACCTGAATGACAAAGGGCAGCAAGCGGAACTGCCTCTGGACCTCACGCCTCAATCACAGCCAGCTACCGTCTTTGCCGAGATGGCCGGATACGTCACAGTCAACGCAGATGGGGATGGATATTGGAAAGTGGCGCTGACGGACCAAGGGAAAAAGCTTTTTCAGGAGAGCGGAAGTAGACATCTGAACAATGCGGCGCTCAATGGTTGCGATTACGAGACAGATTTTTTCAATGTTGCCATGCCGGAACTGGTAAAAGTCACCGCAATCACCGCCGGCGAAGGCTCCACAGAAATCGCGTTTGTGTGGAAGTGGAACGTCACTGACCTCGGACGAGAGTTGCGCCAGGATGGAAAGCTATATTCCATGCTGTCGTCGTCACGGCGCGAGGACCTGCAGCGCCGGATCAATCATATTGATTTTGGTTTCCAGAAGCTCACGCTACCGGTGCCTGGGGAGGATTTCGTCGGAACTGGCAGCGTTCGAGTCAAGAAAGACGCGAATGGATGGGGGCCGGCGTAAATAATCGCTATTTCGAACGACAGCAGCCTGCGGGCTGCTTTTTTATTGCTCATATAACCTGCCTGGAGAATCAAGCGTATGTCTGAAATTATCAATATCGAGATAAAAGCCAACCAATCGGGAGCCGACGAAGCCCTCAAGAAGGTCAACAAGTCGCTGAAGGAAGGCACGGAAGCTGCTGAAGCCTTGAACCACGTTCTGGATGGTGACCTGGCTGGCGCATTCAAATCTCTGGGCGAACTGAGCACGACCCTGGGCATCAATCTCGGACTGGCATTCAGCCCGGCAGAAATCATCGCTTTCGTTCAGGTCGTTGCGGAGGTAGCCGATAAGTTGAGCACGCTCATTGCGGACACCTTTATTTATACCGACGAGCAAAAGGCGCTGGACGCCCAGATCAGGTCGTCCAACCAAGTAATAGTCGGGTACGCCGCTCAGATAGCGCAGTTAGATGAAGCCTACGCCAAGATGGGTAAGACGGCGTCGCAACAAACTGCCATGGACATCGGAAAGCTTCAAGCGCAATTGAATGCTGCAAATGGAGAGGTGGACCGCTTAACCCGCGAGATTGAGGCAGCGCAAGACATAGCAGGGGATCCAAACAAGATCAATGCGATAGGCAATGCGATGGCTTTGCCCGGATTGAAGGACGCGCTTGGAGTTGCACAACAGCATCTAAAACTCCTTGTCGCCCAGATGCGCAATCTCAAAGAGGCGTTCCGGGAGCAGCACGCCGCCGAATCAGAGCTAAATGCTGAAGCACAGAAGAGTAAGGCCGCATTCGCAAAAGCGCAGACGGACAAAGTTGCTACCGTAAATACAACCACTTCAACCATTGTTTCAATTGACGAAAAGGGCAACCAGCAAACAATTGCGGCAGATTTTGCCGCAATCAAAGCGGAAAATGATGCTGTCATAAAAGCCGCCAATGAGCAATTCCAGACCTGGGACGAAGGCTACAAAGGCCAGATCGAAGTCGCCAAAGTTGCCAGCGAAACCAAGATTCAGCTGATCACGCAGGACTTTGAAAAGGGCAAGATCACTCAGCAACAGGAAATTGCCATGATCGCCCAGGCCAAAGAAACAGAATTAGCTATTGAAAGGAACATCCAGAATCAACGCTTTGCCCTCTGGGATGGCGACAAAAAGAAACAGCAGGAAATCCAGAACGCCATTGATCTCAGCTATCGCCAGGGCAGCCTGATAGCAACCAAGGCCGTCACGGATGGCCTGAAAGCTCAAGAGGCGCAGTACAAGCAGGTTTTTTCGCAGATCGGATCAGCCATTACCAGCAACGTAATGGATGTGCTGAAGGGAACGGAAACGATTGCTCGGGGCTTCCAGAAAATGTATCAGTCTCTCGTTTCTTCGCTCGCAAACTATGTAGCCCAAAAAGCGGAGAAGAAAGCAGAAGAGTGGCTGATTGACAAACTGTTTAATGTCAAGGCCGCCACCAGCGCAACCGCTTTGGCTTCCGGTATTGCTGCTGTGTCCGGCTTTGCCTCCGCCATGAAGGCGCTGCCGTTCCCGGTTAACGTATCCACAGCGCCTGGGATTGCGGCGGCTGCTGGCGCCACTGCTTCAGGCATTGGGACTGCGGCGCTCGGCGCAATATCTGCATCCGCTGGTGGCGATTGGCAAATTGATGCAGACCGGCTCAATTTCGTTCACAAAAATGAAACTATTTTGCCCGCTGGAATTGCAGGGAAACTGCGCAACATGGTCGAAAGTGGCAGCTCCGGCGGCGTGACCGTTGTCGTCAACCACTCCGTGAACGCCATTGATGCGGCTTCTTTCCAGGGGACCATACGCACTCACAGCAACATGATCGCCAATGAAGTTACGCGGGCGCTCAAGCGGAAAGGAGCAAGATGAGCAACCTTCTCTTTCCCAAAGTTCGCGGTCTAGGGTGGACGGTTACCAAGAACCCTACATTCTCAACGGAAATCCAGTCGTCTCTAGCAGGCCGAGAAGTCCGCATTCAGAACTTCCAGAATCCAATATGGGAGTTCACTCTGGCCTATGAGTATCTGTTGAACGATCCGCGAGCGAGGGATGAAAACGAACAGACGCCGTTGGAAACGCTTGTCGGCTTCTTTCTGGCGCGTGGCGGTCAGTTCGATGATTTTCTTTTGAGCGAAAGCGACCTGACACAACGGCTTGAGGATTCGGTTTACTCAGGCCAGCCCATCGGGACCGGCGATGGAGTAAACAAGAACTTTCAATTGGTGCGCAATTTCGGCGGGTTTTTGGAAGCTTGCCAGAACCCAGCGAACCAGGTAGCGACCATCTACGATAACGGAACACTCCAAACCACGAGTGCTTACACCATCACGAATGGCCTGGTGCAGTTCACGAATGCGCCAGCAGCGGGACATTCCATTACAGCGGATTTTACCTTCCTGCACCGCGTCCGTTTCGATGTCGGAACCTCGCGCGGAAGCTCTGCGAGCGGCACACGCGAAGGAATTGAATTCAGCAACTTCTATTTCAATTTGTATGAGTGCAAGGAAGTGCAGCTGATTTCAGTGCGCAAGTAACGCGCACCAGCCATTAGTAATTAGCCTTTAGCAATTAGCCCAGCTAAAGCCCAAAGCAGCGAGCCCCGCCCACGCGGCGAGCAGCGCTGCATCAGGCGCATTCACCATCTTCGGCAACACGAATAGAGTCAGGCGGTTTGCAAAAAATGAAGACACCTACCAATATCGGCGGCAACAACCTGATCACCTGGCTACAGACAGCCACGGAAATCCGCATGGCCGATCTTTACACCATCACGCTCACCGGCGGATCGGTACTCAGGTATACGACGTGGGACACCACGCTCACGGTTTCCGGCAACACGTTTCTCACCGGGCCGCCCAACATCGAACGCTCGGCCATTGAAGAAAAGCTGGGCATGGACGTGGCGACGCTGGAAGTCACCATTGCAGCCAGCGCAACTGACCTGGTAAACGGCGTTCCGATTCTTCAAGCCATTGGGCAGGGATTGTTCGACGGAGCGGCCTTTCGCATTGACCGCTTGTTCATGGATTCCAATGGAGTGCAGAT